>JAKLIE010000295.1 GCA_022709775.1 Pseudomonadota bacterium | reverse complement strand
TCGTCTTCGATGCATCCGCCCGATACCGAGCCCACGACGTGCCCGTCGTCGCGCACCGCGAGCATCGCGCCCGGCGGCCGCGGCGAGCTGCCCCAGGTCTTCACGACGGTCACGAGCAGCACGCGGCGGCCGGCTTCCACCCACTCGGCGCTGCGCTTCAGGCATTCCAGGTCGACGCTGTCCATGATCGCTCCTTCAGAAACGGATGCCGCCGCGCGTCGCGAGCCAGAGGATCAGCGCGAGGATCACGGCGATGGCAGCATAGCGCACCCACCGGCCGCTGCCCGCCGTCTCGGGACCGAGCGCCGCCTCGGCGGCGGCTTCCGGCGTCGCCGGCGGCGGGCCGAGCGTCGCGGCGAGCCGCGCGAAGAAGTCGTCGGCGATCTTGGCCGCCGCGCCGTCCACCAGTCTCGAGCCGATCTGGGCGAGCTTGCCCCCGATCTGCGCCTTCGCCACGTACGCGAGCGCCGTGCCGCCGTCGGCGGGCGAGAGCGAGACCTTCGCCTCGCCGCTCGCGAACCCGGCGGCGCCGCCCTGCCCGTTGAATTTGAGCGTATAGCCGGTCGGCGGCGTCACGTCGGCCAGTTCGACCCGTCCCGCGAAGCGCGCGGAAACCGGGCCGATCTTCGTGGCGACGGTCGCCGACCAGCTGCCGTCCGGCTCGCGGACGAAGGACTCGCAGCCCGGGATGCAGGCCTTGAGCGTCTCGGGGTCGTTCAGGGCCTCCCAGACGCGCTCCGGGGAGGCGGGGACGAGGCGGGTGTGCGAGAGTTCCATCGGGCTCCGGGGCCTGCGGCATCGAGCCGCGGGCACGCAATGTGCTCTGTCTGTGGACTACGTAAACGCGCTACTCTAGCGCAACCCCATGGATACCGACACCCACGCTCCCCGGGACATCCGCGACGTCCGCATCGCCCAGTCGCTGCTTCGCCTCGGCGCGAGCGTCGTCGTCGCCGCCACGCTCCCGTTGGCCGACCTGATCGCGCTGGCCCAGCAGGCGGCCGAACGCGACGCCAGCCTGACGCTGCGCGGCGCAGGCGAGCGTTCCTCGGCGGACCTGGAGCGCGTGGCGATGGCCGGCCGCGGTCACGTCACGTTCGACCTGTCCGTCTAGGGCCGGTTAGCGCTACCGGGACGCTCGCCTCGGATGGCGGGCGACCGCCGCGACCGGTCCACCCCACGGCGCCGGCCAGGCGCTTGGCCTTGCGCGAGCGTCGCCGCGAGCGCCTCGAGCGACGCGAGGCTGTGCACCGGCAGGAACTCGTCGACCCAGGGCAGCATCGCCCGGATGCCCGCCGGCCGCGCCTCGAAGTCGGCGTAGCGCAGGAGCGGGTTCAGCCAGACGAGCCGCTTGCACGACTTCGACAGCCGCTCCATCGCCTCGTCGAGCCCGGCGCCCGACTCCGCGTCCAGGCCGTCGCTGATCAGCAGAACCACCGCGTTCTGGCCCAGGAGCCTACGCGACCAGTGCCGGTTGAATTCCGCGATCGACGCGCCGATGCGCGTGCCGCCCGCCCAGTCCTCGACGGCGGACGCGACGCGCGCGAGCGCCACGTCGACGTCGCGGTGCCTGAGGTGGCGTGTGACGTTCGTGAGGCGCGTGCCGAACAGCAGCACGTGCACGCGGTGGCGGTCGTTGGTGATCGCGTGCAGGAAGTGCAGCATCATCCGCGAGTAGCGGTCCATCGAGCCCGAGATGTCGCACAGCACGACGAGCGGCGGCGGGCGCCGCGTCCTCGCGCGGAACGCCAGCGGCGCCGCGGCGCCGGCCGCGCCCATCGAGCGCCGCAGCGTGGCGCGCAGGTCGATGTGCCGGCCGCGGTCGTCGGGTCGGGTGCGCCGCATCGGCACCATCGGCAGCGGAAGCCGCAGCCGCCCGATCATCCGTTTCACCTGCGCGAGCTCGTCGCCCGACATCGTCGCGAAGTCGCGCGTCTGCAGCACCTCGCGCGGCGAGAACGTGAACGCCGCGTCGAGCGTGACCTCGTCGTCCTCCTCGCGGCGCGGCACGTCGGCCGGCGGCGGCGCCATCGCCTCGGCAAGGCGACCGGGCACCGGGGGCGGCTCGGGCTCCTCTCCGGTGCGGCCGAGCACCTGCGGCAGCATCGCCGCGACCATCTTCTCGAGGAGCTTCGGGTTGCGCCAGAAGAGCTCGAACGCCTGCTCGTAGAGGTCGAGGTGCTCGCGCCGCGAGCACAGCACCGCGGCCAGCGCCTCGCGGAAGTCGGTGCGGTTGCCCACGCCCACCGCCTCGACGGCGGCGAGCGCGTCGATCACCTTCGCCGGCCCGACCGGCAGCCCCGCGCCGCGCAGCACGCGGACGAAGTGCAGCACGTTCTCGGGCAGGTGCCCCTTGGGCAGCAGCGTGGCGAAGCCCGCCATCGAGTTGAGGCTCCGAGGCGCGGTCTCGGCCATCAGGCGGACAGCTTCTTCAGCGTCTCGGGATTCCGGATGATCGCCTTCTGGCGCACCGCAGGAGCGACGAAGAGCCCGGCGGGAGGTTGGGTCTCCAGGCGCGAGAGCACGGCCGGGTCGTTGCAGCGCGCGTCGAAGCGCACCCGCACCTCGTCGCCCGCCGACGCGCCGGACGCGAAGCATGGCGTGCCGAGCTTCGCGTTGAGCGGCGCGAGCACGCCCGCGGCCACGAGGTCGGCCGCCGGGCCGCCCCCCGCGAGCTCGAGGTCCCAGGCGCGCGGCGTCGCCCCGGCGCGCGGACGCGACGCGATCACGACCGGCAATCCGACGAACTCGCGCCCGACGAGATCCGCGGCGTTGCCCTCGGGCAATCCCTCGATCACCAGCGCCACGCGCCGGCTGCTCGGGCTCACGTGCTGCAGGAAGAAGCTGCGCGAGAACTCGTCGGCGATCTTCGCGCCGATCGCCTTGAACGCCTCCTCCTCGGAGGCCCAGCTGACGGCGCCCTTCGGCAGCGTCGTGTTGTGGTAGATCTCCTCGCCGGTCGCGCGGTCGACGGCCTTGATCGTCCACGACGACAGTGCGTACTTGGTGACGGTGAGGCCCGAGGCCTCGAGCCGCGTCGACAGCCGGCGCACCTTCGCCTCGCCCCCGATCGAGAAGTCGGGCGCCTTGCCCGCCTCCGCGCCGCCTTCGGACCAGGTGCGGAAGCCGAACGACTTGATGCGCTCGGCAAGCAGGTTCTCGGCGACCGGCGAGCGTTGCGCCGGCGCGTCCGGCCGGTCGGCGTCGCGCGACGTGATCGCGATCGAGATGCGCGGATCGCCGTTCGCGCGGATCACCTCGACGCGCTCGCTCGTCGTCATCTCGTTCAGCGACTTCTGCACCGCCCTGACGTTGACGACCGCCTCGGTCGTCATCGTCGCCATCCCGTCCTTGCCGATCACCGGCTCGCTCTCGCGCACGACGGTCCGGATGAACTCGCCGCTCCTCGAGACGAGCTTCGCGTTGAGCACGTCGTAGTTCGTCGCGAGCGAAGCGCGGTCGACCAGGAGACCGAGCGCCTTCTCGACGAGCTGGCCGCGCGCGTCGGTCCGCAGGTCGCCGGCCAGCTTCGCCTTGTCCGACTGGTAGCGCGGGTCGTTCGCGTCGGCGAATCCCGCAGCGGAGATGAGCAGCGTGCCCGGCTCGACGGGCACGGAGGCGGTCGGTGCGCCGGCAGCGGACGGCGTTGCGGTTGCGGCGACGGGCGCTACGGTCGCGGCCGCCGACACGACGGGCGGCGAT
>JAKLIE010000294.1 GCA_022709775.1 Pseudomonadota bacterium | reverse complement strand
GACCTGAAGAGCAGCGACGGGAACAGCACGAAGTAGACGAGCCGCTCCACGCTCTCCCAGAAGGGGGCGCCGTACGCGAACCGCCTGGCGAGCAGCGCGCCCAGCGCAATCAGCAGGAAGTCGGGGGCGACGAGGAGCGCGGCGTTCATCGCGGGGTCGCACGAGCCCGGCGTCGCGCGAGGGTCATCGAGCCGGGGGGGCGGAATCCGGGGTCCGGCCGGTGCCGGAAACGCATGGCCGGCGGCCGCGTCAGCGGCGCTTGAGCACGAACCAGAACGCGCCGTCCCGCTCGCCTTCGCCGACGAGCACGTTGCCGCTCTGCCGGCAGAACGCGCGGAAATCGCGGACGCTGCCGGGCTCGGTCGTGAGCACGCGGATCGTCTGGCCGCTCGTCATGCCGTTCAGAGCCTTCTTGGTGCGCAGGATGGGAAGCGGGCAGTTCAGGCCGCGCGCGTCGACCTCGCGATCGACGGTCTCCGGCGCGACGGTGTCGTGGGCGGTCATGTGCGGGTCATTATAGCCACGCGCCGCGGTCGGGGGCTACCGGCCGCGGACCCGGGCGATCAGCGCCGTCGTCGACCGGTCGTAGGCGAACGGTACCGCGACGAAGCGCCCGCCCGCCGCGACGACCTCGGCCGCCCCCGCGGTCGTTGCGGCGGTGTAGTCGCCGCCCTTCGCGAGGATCTCGGGCATGCACGCGACGATCAGCGCACGCGGCGTGTCGTCGTCGAACGCGACGACGAGGTCGACGCACGCGAGCGCGGCGAGCACGGCCATCCGGTCGTCGAGCGTGTTCATCGGCCGGTCGTCGCCCTTGCCCAGCCGCCGGACCGAAGCGTCGCCGTTGACGGCGACCGTGAGCGATGCCCCGAGTGCGCGCGCCTGCTCGAGGTAGGTCACGTGCCCGCGGTGCAGGATGTCGAACACGCCGTTCGTGAACACGCGCGGCCGCGGCAGCGCGGCGAAGCGTGCGACCGCCTCGTCGTGCGCGGCAATCTTGGCGAGCGACGCTGGCGGGGGCAACGGACGCAGCCCGGTCATGCGCGACCCCGCCCCCGAACGGCCGCGGTCGTGATCCCTGGGGAGCGGGCGTCGCGCGCTCCCCCCCGGAAGGCGTCGTTTCCTCGGGGCACCCCGCCGGCGTTCATCGATCGCCGCTTCCCCGGCGCGCCGCCAACGCGGCGTCAGCCGGTGATCTCGAACAGCTTCACGACGCGCGCGACCCCGGTCGTCGTCGACGCGATCTGGGCCGCGGCGTCGGCCTCGACGCGCGACACGATTCCCATCAGGTAGACGACGCTGCGCTCGGTGACGACCTTGACCTGCGTGGCCGAGAACTTGTCGGACTCGAGGAACCGGGACTTGACCTTCGACGTGATGTAGCTGTCGTTGGTGCGCGCGGACAGGTCGGTCGTCGGACCGATGACGAGCTCGTCATGCACGGAGCGCACACGCTCGGTGCCGCGCGCGAGCGCGTAGACGTCGGACCGGACCGCGGCGTCCGGGACCTCGCCTGTGAGCAGCACGATCCCGTTGTAACTCGTGACGTTGAAGTGGACGGTGTCCCCGTAGCGTCCCGCCACCGTCGTCGCGATCCGGGTCTCGATCGTCGTGTCGTCCAGCTGCGCGCCGGCGGAGCGGCGGTCGGTGGCGACGAGCGCGGCGCCGGCCGCGCCCGCGACGATCACGGGGGCGCAGGCCGCCAGGAGCAGCGGGGCCGCCGCGGCGACCAGGAGCATCAGCAGGGCGGGCGGGGATCGCGTCATGACTCGTCTCCGAGCAGCGTGTGGTCGATCGCATCGCACAGGCAGTGGATCGTGAGCAGGTGCACCTCCTGGATGCGGGCGGTGCGCGTGTGCGGCACGCAGAGGTGGACATCGCCTTCGCCCAGGAGTTCACCGATTCGGCCCCCGCCCCTGCCGGTGAGCGCCACCACGTGCATCTCGTGCTCGTGCGCCGCGACGATCGCGTCGATCACGTTGCCGGAGTTGCCCGACGTCGAGATCGCGAGCAGCACGTCCCCGCGCCGCCCGAGCGCGCGGACCTGCTTGGAGAAGACCTGCTCGAACGAATAGTCGTTGGCGATCGCCGTCAGGAGCGACGTGTCGGTCGTGAGGGCGATCGCCGGCAGGCCCGGGCGCTCCCGCTCGAATCGGCCGACGAGCTCCGCGGCGAAATGCTGCGCGTCGGCCGCCGAGCCGCCGTTGCCGCACGCGAGGATGCGGCCGTCCGCGAGCAGGCAGCCGGTCATCCGCTCGGCGGCGCGCGCGATCAGCGGGGCCATCGGCCCTGCCGCCGAGAGCTTCAGCTCGGCGCTGGCGGTGAAGTGGGAGCGAATGCGTTCGACGGGATCCATGGGAGGAATTCTAGCAGGCGGCCGGAGGGCGTCGGACCCCCGCTCCGCCGGGATCCGACGCCGGTTTTCGCGACGCCGCTACTCCTCCGCTCCGAACGCGTCGGGCAGCCAGACGACGCGCGACGGGTCCAGCCCGTCGAGCAGCACGACGTCGAACCGGCATGCGGGCGTGCGAGGCATCCCGGCGAGGTACTCGCGCGCCGCCGCGACCAGGCGCGCGCGCTTCGCCGGCGTGATGCTGTCGGCCGCGTCGCCGAAGCGCCCCGGCCGCCGCAGGCGCACCTCGACGAACACGACGGTCGCCCCGTCGCGCGCGACGATGTCGAGCTCGCCGTGGCGGGAATGCACGTTGCGCTCGACGATCGCGAGCCCGTGGGCGCGAAGGTGCGCTTCCGCAAGGGCCTCGGCCGCGCGGCCGTCGTCGTGGCGGCGGTCCGCGCCGCCCACGGGTCAGCGGCCCCCGTCGAGCGGCACGATGGCGCCCGCGCGGAACGTCGCGAGCCGCCCCTCGCGCGCGATCTGCCGCGTGTCCGAGAGCTCGACGCGGCCGGTGGCGCCGTCGAACGACAGGCGGTCGGGCGGGGCCGTGGCGAACACCTCGGCGACGCGGAATGCATCGAGGCCCAGCGCGTAGAGGCGGTCGAGCGCTGCGCTCGCGTGCTCGGGGCGGGGAAGCTTCGCGAAGGCCGCGGCGTCGGGCACGACGATCCAGGCAACGTCGACGAAGCGTACGTCCTCGAGGTCGCGCAGCGTCGCGGGATCCTGCCGCTGGTTGACCTGGCCGCTCGCCCACGTGGTGACGCGGGGCGCGTAGGTCTTCACGAGCGCGGCGTCCGGTCCGTCGACCGCGAGGACGATCGCGTCGACCGGCACCTTCGCGAGGTCGCGGCGCAGCAGGCGCAGGCCGTCGGGCGTCGGAACGAACGGGAAGCTGTCCGGAACGTTGCCGCCCATCAGGATCCACTCGCCCGCGAAGGCGTGCGCGAACCGCTTCATCAGCGGCGAATCGCCGCCGATCACGGCGACGTTCGCCGCGCCGTCCTCGCGCATGCGGCGTGCGATCGTGCGCGCGTCCGACTCGATCGCCAGCGCGAACGTGTAGACGTGCGGCGGCAGGGGCATACCCTCGTCGAGCTGGTTCAGCGCGATCGTGACCGGCAATTCCCGGTCGGAGCCGGCGAGCGTCTTCAGGTCGTCGCGAACGAGCGGGCCGACGACGACGCGCGCGCGCCCTTCACGCGCCGCGTCGAACGCCGCGAGCACGTCGTCGGCCGCGTGCGCGATCACCCGCACCCGGTCCTTCGCGCCGGCGGCGTCGGCGGCGGCGAGGAAGCCGTCGCGCACCGC
>JAKLIE010000293.1 GCA_022709775.1 Pseudomonadota bacterium | reverse complement strand
ATCCAGGCCAGGAGCCCCGCGAGCGCGACCAGCGCTATCGCGATCGGGACGGCAAGCCCCCGGGGCGCGGTCGGTCCTGGCCGCGTTCCGGTCGGCGCGCGCGAGCCGGCGTCCGGGCGCTCGAGACGGTCTGAAGGCGTGTCCACGCGAGCGATTCTAGCAGCGCGGAGGGGCGGCCCCCGGGGATCGCGGCGGTTTCGGATTACAATGCATCTCGCGTGCCGCCCGGGCGCGCCGTCGCCTTTTTCCTCCCCTCGTGAACGGACTGACGCTGCTCGCGCTGATCGCCCTCGCGATCGGCATCGTGTTCGCCTACCGCGCCGGCCGCATCGCCGGCCGACGTGGCGCGCGCGCGGCCGGGCCGCCTCCGTTCTCGCAGGCTGCGGCCGTCGAGGCGCGCGAGGCTGCGCCACCGGCCGGACTCGACGCGGCCCCCGAAGCGCCGGGGCCGCACGCGGACGCGATCGCCGAGGAGAAGGCGCGCCTCGTGGTCGCGTACGAGGCGGAGGCCGCGCGCCTGCATTCGAACCTCGACGACGCGGCTGCCGAACGCCATCTGCTCACGGCGTTCGCCGAGGACCGTCGCGCGCTGCTGGCCGCTCTCGCCGACGCTCGCGCCGACACCGCCCGCTACCGCGCGCTCGTCGTCGACTTCGAGACCAACGCGCCGTCGACGCTCCTGGGCGGTCCCGGTTCGCCCGACGACCTGAAGCTCATCGTCGGGATCGGCCCGATGCTCGAGCGCATGCTCCACCAGCTCGGCGTGACGACGTTCCGGCAGATCGCGCACTGGACCGAGCACGACATCGACGCGTTCGACGCGAAGCTTCCCGAGTTTCCCGGCCGCATCCGGCGCGACGCGTGGGTCGTACAGGCGCGCGCGCTGCACCAGAGCAAGTACGGCGAGCGCGCGTGAAGCCGCACGCCGACGCGGGCCACGCGGCCTCGCACGCGCTGTCGCACGCGTACGTGCCGATGGCGGTCCTCGCGCTCATCTGGGGCTGCAACTGGCCGGTGCTGAAGCTCGGCGTCACCGAGATCCCGCCGCTCACGTTCCGCACGCTCACGCTGCCGTTCGCCGCGATCGGCCTGCTCGCGATCGCGCGCGCGTCCGGCGAGTCGATCGCGATCCCGCGCGCCTGGTGGTCCAGGGTCGCCGCGCTCGCCTTCTTCAACATCGCGGGCTGGAACGGCCTCGTGCTGTTCGGCGTGCAGCAGCTGCCCGCCGGCCGCAGCGCGATCCTCGCCTACACGATGCCGGTGTGGGCGACGCTGGTCGCGATGATGGTGCTGCACGAGCCGCTGGGCCGCCGCAAGGCGATCGGCCTCGTGCTCGGCATGATCGGCATGGTCTTGCTGCTCGGAGAGGACTTCGCGGTGATCCGGCGCAGCCCCTTCGGCGCCACGATGATCCTGGGCGCCGCGATCCTCTGGTCGATCGGCACGGTGCTGCTGCGCAAGTGGAAGCCGCCGATCGCGCAGAACACGCTGTCGGGCTGGATGATGCTCCTGGGCGCGATGCCCCTCGCGATCGCGGCGCCTTTCTTCGACGACGCCGGCCTCGCGCGATTCGCTCACGTCTCGTGGCTCGTCTGGTTCGCGATCGCCTACAACATCCTGCTCGCCGGCACGCTCGCGCACTGGGCGTGGTTCACGCTCGCGCGCACGCTGCCGGTCGCCGTGTCCGGGCTCGCCTCGCTGCCGGTGCCTGTCGTCGGCGTGTTCGCCGGCATGGTCGTGCTGGGCGAGCGGCCGGGGACCGCCGAGTGGCTCGCGCTCGCGTTCGTGCTCGCGTCGCTGGGGGCGGTGCTGTGGCCGTCGAAGGCGGCGGCGAGAGTCGCGCCCGCGCCGTCCTCCGAATGAGGATCGCGGACGGGAATCAGCGCGCTGCTTCGTCGATCGCCGCGTAATCGCGCGCGAGGTCGACAGGCGCACGCGTGCGCGCAGACTCGTGCACCGCCAGCGTCGCCGCGAGCGTGCGCGTTCCGTCCTCGCCCGACACGACCGGCGCTTCGCGTCCCTCGACGACCGCGCGCAGGTGCCGGATCTGCTCGGCGTAGACGTCGCGGTCGACGACCCTGACCGGCTCGCTTGCGAGCGGCTGGTCCCAGCCGATCTTCGCCGGATCGCGGGACGACCAGACCTTGAGCTGCGGAAACTCGAGCGCGCCGGCGGTGCCCAGGAAACGAAAGCCGTTCTCGCCCGTGTACGGGAAGACCGGGTTCTCGCCCAGCCCCTGCTCGATCGTCCACGGGCTCACGGCGGCGTCGGTGCACAGGATCGTGCCGAGCGCGCCGCCCGCGTACGAGAACGTGGCCGCCGCGGTGTCCTCGACCTCGAATCCGCGCATCGCGTGGCTCGTGACGCCGGCCACGCTCGCCAGTTCGCCGCCCAGGTAGCGGAGCATGTCGATCTCGTGGATCAGATTGATCAGGATCGGACCGCCGCCCGCGGTCCTGCGCCAGGCGGTGTCGAAGTAGGGATCCGGCTTTCGCGTGGCCCACAGCGCAGTCACCGCGACGAGCTTGCCCAGGCGGCCGGCGGCGACGATCCGGCGCGCCTCCTGCGCCTGCGCGTGATAGCGGCGATGATGGCCGACGAGGATCCGGACGTTCGCGCGCTTCGCCTCGCGCAGGAGCTCGCACGCGAGGTCGACCGTGTCGGCGATCGGCTTCTCGACGAGCATGTGCACGCCCGCCCGCGCGCAGTCGATGCCCATCGGCACGTGCAGACGGTTGGGCGTCGCGATCACCAGGGCGTCGGGCTTCTCCGCGGCGAGGAGATCGCGGTGCGACGAGAAGGTCGGCACCGGCAGCGAGCTGACGTAGGGATCGTCCGCCGGGAGCGTGTCGGCGACGCCGCAGAGCTCCGCTTCCGGCGACGCGAGGATCGTCGCGATGTGCTTGCGCCCGATCAGCCCCGCGCCGACGACGCCTATCCGGAATCGACCCAAGCCGTCCTCCCGTTCCCGTGCCCGGTTGCGCCCGTCCCGCAGCGCCGCGCTACGCGAGCTCCGGGATGAGCGTGAGGAGCGGCTTCCCGGCGAACCACGCGTCGAGGTTCGCCTTGCAGAGGTCGCCCATCGCCTTGCGCGTCTCGTTCGTCGCGCTGCCGACGTGCGGCAGCAGCACGACGTTGTCCATCGCCAGGAGCGGCTTCGGCACGTGCGGCTCGTCGGCGAAGACGTCCAGGCCTGCGCCCCCGATCGTGCCGTCCTGCAGCGCCCTGACGAGCGCGGGCTCGTCGACGATCGAGCCGCGCGCGATGTTGACGATCGTCCCCTTGCTCCCGAGCGCGGCGAGAACGTCCGCGTTCACCAGGTTCTTCGTCGCGGGACCGCCCGGGCAGGCGACCACCAGAAAATCGGACTCGGCCGCGAGCGCCTTCAGGTCCGGCACGAACCGGTAGTGCACCCCCGGCTGCGCCTTGCGCCCGGTGTACGCGATCCTCATGCCCATCGCCTCGAGCCGGTGGCCGATCGCCTTGCCGATGCGCCCGAGGCCGAGGATGCCGACCGTGCGCCCGCCGAGCTTCGTCGTGAGCTCGGGACCCTTCTTCTCCCACTCGCCGGCGCGCACGAAGCGCTCGGCCTTCGCGAAGCCGCGCCCGGTCATCAGCACGAGGCCGACCGCGACGTCGGCGACGTCGTCGGTGAGCACGTCGGGCGTGTTCGTGACCTTGAGTCCGCGCTTGCGGCAGTAGTCG
>JAKLIE010000292.1 GCA_022709775.1 Pseudomonadota bacterium | reverse complement strand
ACGAGTACCACCGCGAGTGCCGCGGTGGCGAACATGATCGCGTCGTGCAGGGTCTCGGGGGTGACGATCATCGGGTTCGGCCGGCGGCCCGAGGGGCCGTCGGCTGGCGGATTATAGGCAGACTCGAGGGCGCCTTCGCGTAGAATCCGCCGATCCCCAGACGACCGGTGTCCCCATGAAGCCACGCTCCGGCGGCGAGATCCTCGTCGCGAGCCTCGTCGCCCAGGGCGTCACGCACCTGTTCGGCGTCCCCGGCGAGAGCTTCCTGCCGGTGCTCGACGCCCTCGTCGACGTGCGCGATCGCCTGTCGTTCGTCGTCTGCCGTCAGGAAGGCGGCGCCGCGTACATGGCCGAGGCCGCGGGCAAGCTGACCGGCCGCCCCGGCGTGGCGATCGTCACGCGCGGTCCCGGAGCGACGAACGCCGCGATCGGCGTCCACGTCGCGCGGCAGGACTCCACGCCGATGGTCCTGCTGGTGGGTCAGGTCGGTTCGGACACGACCGACCGCGAGGCGTTCCAGGAGATCGACTACCGCCGCATGTACGGCGACGTGGCGAAATGGGCGGCCCAGATCGACCGGGTCGACAGGATTCCCGAGTACGTGGCACACGCCTGGCGCCTCGCGATGTCCGGCCGGCCCGGGCCGGTCGTGCTGGCGCTGCCCGAGGACGTGCTGTCGGCCACCGCCTCGGTCGTCGACGCGCCGTACGCGACGCCCACACCGGCCGCCGCCGATGCCGCACAGGTCGGCGAGGTCCGGTCCCGGCTCGCGGCTGCACGATCCCCGCTCGTGCTCGTCGGCGGCAGCCGCTGGGACGCCGACGCCTGCGCCGACCTCGCCACGTTCGCCCGGCGCTGGTCGCTGCCGGTCGCCTGCGCGTTCCGCCGCCAGGACCTCTGCGACAACCGGCTCCCGAACTATGCGGGCGACGTCGGCATCGGCCCCAATCCGACGCTGGCGGCACGCCTGCGCGACGCCGACCTCGTCATCGCCATCGGCGAGCGGCTGGGCGAGATGACGACCTCGGGCTACACGCTGCTCGATGCGCCTTCGCCGCGACAGGCGCTCGTGCACGTGCATCCCGGCGCCGAGGAAATCGGCCGGGTCTACCAGCCGGCGGTCGGGATCTGCGCCACGCCGGGAGCGTTCCTGAAGGCGATGCTCGCCACGGGCGGACCGGAGGACGAGGCGCCGTGGCGCGCGAGCGCGGCCTCCGCGCACGGAGACTACGAGGCGTGGCGCGAGCCGCGGCCCGTGCCGGGCGCCGTCGACCTGTGGAAGATCGTCCGCTGGCTCGACGAACGGCTCCCCGACGACGCGATCCTCGCCAACGGCGCGGGCAACTACACGACCTGGCTGCACCGCGTCTACCGCCACCGCCGCTACGGAACGCAGCTCGCGCCCTACGCCGGCGCGATGGGCTACGGCGTCCCCGCCGCGGTCGCCGCGAAACTGCTTCGCCCCGCGTCGGTCGTGATCTCGTGGAACGGCGACGGCTGCTTCCTGATGAACGGCCAGGAGCTCGCGACCGCGGTGCAGTACCGCCTCGCCATCGTGTTCGTCGTCGTCGACAACGGCATGTACGGCACGATCCGGATGCACCAGGAGCGCACCTTTCCCGGCCGCGTCTCGGGGACCGGGCTCTCCAACCCCGACTTCGCCGCGCTTGCGCGTGCGTACGGTGCGGAGGGAGCGACGGTGACGACGACCGCCGAGTTCGCACCCGCCTTCGAGCGTGCGCTCGCGCACGAAGGACCGACGCTGCTGCACGTGAGGCTCGACTCGCAGGCGCTCACGATGAACGCGTCGCTCGACGCGCTGCGCGAGGCCGGTCGGCGCGCCCGGAACTGAGCCTCCGATGCCGCGGATCGAGCCGGCGAGTCCCGCGTACGCCGGCGACGGGACGCCGATGTCGCTGCGCTACGGGGACGTCTACCACAGCGCGGACTCCGGACCCGGCCAGGCGCGCCACGTGTTCCTCGGCGGCAACGGCCTTCCCGCGCGCTGGGCGGGTCGCGCGTCGTTCACGATCCTGGAGACGGGTTTCGGTCTCGGCGTGAATTTCCTCGCGACCTGGGATGCCTGGCGCCGCGACGCCGCCCGCCCGCGGCGGCTCCACTACGTTGCGATCGAGAAGCATCCGTTCCTGCGCGACGATCTCGCGGGGCTGCTCGCCGCCCATCCCGAGCTTGCCGGTCTGGCGCGCGAGCTCGTCGACCGCTGGCCGGCGCCGCTGTCGGGCACGCATCGCCGCGTGCTGGCGGGGGGAGGCGTATCGCTCACGGTCGTGTTCGACGACGTCGACGTCGCGCTGAAGCGCCTCGACGCGCGCGCCGACGCGATCTACCTCGACGGATTCGCACCGTCGCGCAACCCGGAGATGTGGTCGGCGCCCGTGCTGCGCGCCGTGGCGCGCCACGCGACGACCGGCGCGACCTGCGCGACGTGGTCCACCGCGCGCGCGGTCCGCGACGGGCTTGCCGAAGCCGGCTTTTCGCTGGAGCTGCACCCGGGATTCGGGCACAAGCGCGAGATGCTCGTCGGCCGGTACGAGCCGCGAGGCGGCACGCACGCGAGACCGGCCGCGATGCCCCCCCCGGGCGAACGGCATGCCGTCGTCGTGGGCGCCGGGCTCGCGGGAACCGCCGCCGCATCCAGCCTCGCGTCGCGCGGCTGGCGAATCACGATCGTCGATGCCGCCCCGGGGCCCTCCTCGGGCGCGTCGTCGCTGCGCGCCGGCTGCTTCCATCCCCTGATCGCACGCGACGACAGCCTGCTCGCGCGGCTCTCGCGCGCCGCGTTCCTCCACGCGCTCGACGCATGGCGCGAGCTCGGGCGGCGCGGCCATGCGATCGCGTGGGATCGATGCGGCGTGCTGCAGCTCGTGCGCCGCCACGACGGCGACGCCGCGCTCCGGGCGACGATCGACGAGCTCGGCTTCCCGGCGTCGTTCGTCGAGCACGTGGATGCGGCTTCCGCCCGCGCAAGGGCAGGCCTTGGCGTCGATCGACCGGGCGCGTGGTTCCCGGAGGGGGGGTGGGCGCGAGCCCCTTCGATCGTACGCGCGCAGTTCGACGAAGCGATGGCCTCGCCGGATTCGGCCTTCGCGGGCTCGCGTCGCGTCGAGGCGCTAGTGCGCACGCCGCACGGATGGCGCGTGTCCGGCGGTGCCGGTGCGACGATCGCCGAAGCGCCCGTCGTCGTGCTGGCGAACGCGGCCGACATCGCGCGCCTCTCGCCGATCGGCGGGCCGATCCGCTCCGTCCGCGGCCAGGCGAGCTACCTCCCGGCCGCGGCGCTCACGGCGCCGAAGGCCGTCGTGATCGGTCACGGCTACGTGCTTCCCGAGGTCGAGGGAACCGTCGTCGTCGGGAGCTCGTACGACGTCGAGTCCGCGCAGGCCGAGCCGACCGTCGCCTCGCACGAGGGCAATCTCGCCCGCCTCGCCGCGCTCGCGCCTGCCATGCGCATCGACGTGGATGCGGCCGGTCTCGCCGGCGGCGTCGGCTTCCGGGCAGTCGTCGCCGATCGCCTCCCGCTCGTGGGCCCGCTGCCCGACCCCGATGCCCCGCGGACCGGCGCCGATCAGGTCGCGGTCCGCGAGGGTCTCCACGCGATCGGCGCGTTCGCGTCCCGGGGCCTCGTCTGGTCGGCGCTTGCCGGCGAGGTCCTCGCGGCACGGATCGACGGCGAGCCGCTGCCGATCGAGACCGACCTCGCCGCGGCGA
>JAKLIE010000291.1 GCA_022709775.1 Pseudomonadota bacterium | reverse complement strand
GGGGGCAGGGGCATGGGCGCGCGGGCAGGGGTCGCGGTATCGCGGACACGCGATGATACCCGTCGCGCTCCTAACGGCCCTCGCCGAACCACGCGAGCAGCCGGCGCGGCAGCCAGTCGAGCCGGCCGGGAAACGGCCCGGTCACGAACCCCGCGTGCCCGCCGTGCTCGGGCCGCTCCAGCACGACGTGCGGCGAGACCTCCGACGGGCCGGCGAGCGACGCGGCGGGAATGAACGGGTCGTTGCGCGCGTTGAGGACGAGCGTCGGCACGCCGACGCGCGCGAGCCACGACTTCGACGAGGCGCGCGTCCAGTAGTCGGCCGTCCCGCCGAAACCGTGCAGCGGCGCGGTCACCGCGTCGTCGAACGCCCACATCGTCGTCAGGCGCGACAGGCGCGAAGCGTCGAGACTGCCGGGAAAGCGCGCGGCCATCGCGCGCGCCTTGGGAGCGAGCGTCCGCAGGAAGTGCCAGGCGTAGATCCGGTTCGTGCCGCGGTCGATCGATCGCCCGGCCGCCATCAGGTCGAGCGGCGCGGACACCGCGGCAGCGCGCGCGACGATCGCGGCCGCGCCCGCCCCGGCGCGCCCGAGCCAGTTGAGCAGCGCCGATCCCCCGAGCGACACGCCGACGACGAAGAGCGGGGTGTCGGGACCCGCGCGTTCGCGCACGGCCCCGAGCATCGCCCCGACCTCCTCGTGGTCGCCGGAATGGTAGGCGCGCGGGAGGCGGTTCGGCTCGCCGCCGCAGCCGCGGAAATGCGGCACGACGCCGCGCCAGCCGTGCCGCGCGACTTCCGCCATCATCGCGCGAGCGTAGTGCGAGTCCGAGCTTCCCTCGAGGCCGTGGAACAGCACGACGAGCGGCGCGCCGGGCCTCGCGGGCGCGTCGAGCCAGTCGAACTGCCAGGCGTCGCCGTCGGGCGTGGCCACGGTTTCGCGGCGCCACCGGACCGGCGGGCGCGCGACGAACGCGGGCCAGATCGTCTGCGCGTGCCCTCCGCGCAGCCACGCCGGCGCGCGATGCGGGCCCCGGTCGCCGCCGTCCCGCATCCTGCGTCAGTCCCGCTTCCAGAACGGCGCGGTGGCCTCGAACGCCGACCACGCCGCCTCGAGCGACTTGCCGCTCGCGCCTGCCCGTCCGGCCGACCACGCCTCGATCGCGACCGTCGTCGCTGCGGCGGGTCCCGCGAGCGTGGCGGCGACGCGCGGTGCGACGGCCGCGTCGTTGAAGGCGCCGAGCTCGTCCTGCAGCACGGCGAGCGCCTTGCGGTAGACCCTGGCGCGCTTCGACGGGAAGAGCGTCGCGAAGAACTCGGTGGCGTAGCGCAGCTTCTTCGCGGCGATCCGGATCGCGTGACGCTCCTCGATGCCTCCGTTCGCCAGATGGCGCGCCGCCTTCCCGAGGCGGCGTGCGCGCTTCTCGATGAGGCGCGCGGCGTAGCGGCGCGCGTCCTCCGCACCCGCAACGCCGGGGGCTCCGTCCTTCGGTGTCGGCGCCGGACGCGATGCGCCGCAGGTCGCGAGCACGAAGCGCGTGAAGCGGGGCGACGTGACGCACTCGACGGCAGCCGCGTGCGCGGCGCGGCGTCGCGCTGCGGTGCGGCGGACGAGCGAACGCAACGCGGCGGCGGTCGCGCTGCCGTCGCCCGCCGAGCGCACGAGGTCGGCTTCGACCGCGGGCAGCGTCTCCAGCGCGAAGACGTCGAGGTCGCGCGCCGGTCCCAGCGAATCGAGGACCCAGCGCGTCTCGTGCCTGAGGCGCTCGATCGCATCGGGAGCGAGGACGCCGTCGGCTAGGCCGATGCACGAGCGCAGACGCCGCACGGCGATGCGCATCTGGTGGATCCACTCCGGGTCGCGCAGCGCGCCGACGCGGAAGCCGATGGCGTTGCGATCGACCTGACGGACACACTCGGCGACGACCGCCGCGACGGCGGCGGGGGCGAGGGATCCGCGCGCGTGCACGATCTCCATCGCGCGCGAAGGCGCGTCGGCCGTTCCGTCGCCGAGCGCGTAGCCGCGCTCCGCCTTGCTGCGCGGCTCGGTCGCGAGCGGCAGGTCGGCCGCGAGACTCGACGCGAGGTCGAGGAGGCGGAGCGGATCGCCCTCGCGCAACTCGATCTCGATCTCGGCGATGCCCGCCCACGTCGCTGCGCGCCGTTCCCTGGCGGGGGCGTCGAGGCGCCCGAGGTCGATCGCGAGCGTCGCCGTCGTCCCGCCGGGGAACGCGAGCGGCAGCGTCGTACGCGTGAAGTCCGTGGAAAAGGCGGGGGCGAACCCGCCCTTGCGCAGCGCCTTCGTGAACAACGCGCGCCACGGCGTGGTCGCGAGCCGCATCGTGTCGATCGCCGGCCCCGCGACCGGCCATTCGAACTCCGGCCGCGAGACCACGCCGGACGCCGCATCGGGCAGCGGTGCGCCCTTGACCGTCATCAGCCAGCGCCGACCGGCGCGGCGCAGGCGCAGTGCCACGCCTTCGCGCCTCAACCGCTGGTCGGGCGTGTCGAAGTACGTCGAGACGATCCTCGCGGTGCGAGCGCGCCCGCCCGCGACCGCTCGGAGCGCGGGATGCGCCCGCAGCGACGCCACCGCTGCCGGGTCGATCGAGAGCTTGAGCTCGATCTCGAGCGGGGCGGAGGCGAGGCCCACGCGGCGGCCGCGGTCAGGGTCCGTCGGCGAGCGCGAGGCGGCGCGACCGGACCGCGTCGGCGAGCTTGCGCATCGTCTCGACGGTCGTGTCCCAGGCGATGCAGGCATCGGTGATCGACACCCCGTACTCGAGCGCCTCGTTCGGCTTGAGGTCCTGCCGGCCGGGGTTCAGGTGGCTCTCGATCATCACGCCGATGATGCGCGTGTCGCCGCCCGCGACCTGCGCGGCGACGTTCGCCGCCACGTCGACCTGGCGCTCGTGCTTCTTCTCGCTGTTCGCGTGCGAGCAGTCGATCATCACGCGGGCCGCGAGGCCCGCGTGGGCGAGCTCCCTGCAGGTCGCCTCGACGCTTGCCGAGTCGTAGTTGGGCGCCTTGCCGCCGCGCAGGATGATGTGGCAGTCCTCGTTGCCGCCCGTGTGGACGATCGCCGAGTGGCCGCCCTTCGTGACCGACAGGAAGTGGTGCGGCGCGCTCGCGGCCTTGATCGCGTCGACCGCGATCCGGACGTCGCCGTTCGTGCCGTTCTTGAAGCCGACCGGGCACGAGAGCCCGCTCGCGAGCTCGCGGTGCACCTGGCTCTCGGTCGTCCGCGCGCCGATCGCGCCCCAGCTGATCAGGTCGGCGATGTACTGCGGCGTGATCATGTCGAGGTACTCGGTGCCCGCGGGCAGCTCGAGCTCGTTCACCTCGAGGAGAATCCGCCGCGCGAGCCGCAGCCCCTCGTTGATGCGGAAGCTGCCGTCGAGGCGGGGATCGTTGATGAGCCCCTTCCAGCCCACCGTCGTGCGCGGTTTCTCGAAGTAGACGCGCATCACGATCGCCAGCTCGCCGGCGAGCTCGCGGCGCAGCGCGGCGAGCCGCGTCGCGTAGTCGATCGCCGCGTCGTAGTCGTGGATCGAGCACGGACCGACGACGACGACGAGCCGGTCGTCTGCGCCGTGCAGGATCCGGTGGATCGCCTGACGCGTGTCGTACGTCGTCGAGCCGGCGATCTCGGACACCGGGAACTCGCGGAGCAGGTGCGAGGGCGGCGCGAGCTCGGTGATCTCGGTGATCCGCGTGTCGTCGACCGGGCGGCC
>JAKLIE010000290.1 GCA_022709775.1 Pseudomonadota bacterium | reverse complement strand
CGATCAGCGTCGCCCCCTTCACCGGATACGCGAGCTTCCCGTTCTCGACCTTCCACGCCTCCGATGCCGAGAACACGAACTTGCCGCTGGTGATGTCGACCTGCCCGCCGCCGAAGTTCGCGGCGTAGAGGCCGTCGTCGATCGACGCGAGGATCTCGGCGGGGTCGTGCGAGCCGGCAAGCATGATCGTGTTGGTCATGCGCGGCATCGGAAGGTGCGCGAACGACTCGCGGCGGCCGTTCCCGGTCGGCGCGACCTTCATCAGCGCGGCGTTCAGGCGGTCCTGCATGTAGCCGGTCAGCACGCCGTCCTCGATCAGCACGGTGCGCCGCGTCGCGTGGCCCTCGTCGTCGACGTTGAGCGAGCCGCGGCGCTGCTCGATCGTGCCGTCGTCGATCACCGTGATGCCCTTGGCGGCGACGCGTTGCCCGACGCGGCCCGAGAACGCGCTCGTTCCCTTGCGGTTGAAGTCGCCTTCGAGGCCGTGCCCGATCGCCTCGTGCAGCAGGATGCCGGGCCAGCCGGGTCCGAGCACGACCGTCATCGGGCCCGCCGGCGCGTCTCGCGCCGAGAGATTGAGCAGCGCACCGTCGACCGCGTGCTTCGCGTATTCCTCGAGCCGCGCGTCGTCGAAGTGCGCGTAGCCGAACCGTCCGCCGCCGCCGCCGTGGCCCTGCTCGCGACGCCCGTTCTCCTCGACGATCACCGTGATCGACACGCGCACGAGCGGGCGCACGTCGGCGACGATCTCGCCGTCGCTCCGCGCGATCAGCACCGTCTCCTGCTCGCCTGCGAGCGACGCCATCACCTGCACGACGCGCGAATCGCGCGCGCGCGCCATCTTCTCGAGTCGCTCGAGCAGCGCGACCTTCGCCGCCTCGTCGAGGCTTGCGACGGGATCGTCGCCCCGGTACAGCGCACGCGCCGGCCCGAGGCGCGAGACGGGCGCCGACGCGGACTGTCCCTGCCGCCCGATCGCCCGCACCGCGGCGGCGGCCTCGTCGAGCGCCGCGGGCGAGATGTCGTCCGAGTACGCGTACGCCTGCCGGTCGCCCGAGACCGCGCGGACGCCGACGCCGCGGTCGATCGAGAAGCTGCCGGCCTTCACGATGCCTTCCTCGAGGCTCCAGCTCTCGAAACGCGCGTGCTGGAAGTAGAGGTCGGCGAAATCGACGTCGCGCCGGTGGATCGACGCGATCACCTCAGACAGGCGCGCCGGCGAGAGCCCCGCGGGGGCGAGCAGGAGCGCCGAGGCCTCGGCGACGAGCGATTCGGAGACGGGAGGGACGGACAGGTCGGTCATGGTCGGGATTCGGATGTCGGTGGACGGTCGACCGTCGGAAGTCTCGGGCATCGGCGCACGCGCGGCGCGCGTGGCGACCCCCAAGGATACGCCGGTGCGCGAGGCCGATTGGCCCTGCGCGCAACGCGGGAACGCGTCAGTGAGCTGCGCCCTGCCCGAGGTAGGTCGCGGCGACGCGGGGATTCGCGGCCAGCTCGGCGCTGGGTCCGGACAGCACGAGGTCGCCGGTCTCGAGCACGTAGCCCTGGTCGGACACCTGCAGGGCCGCGCGCGCGTTCTGCTCGATCAGCAGGATCGATACGCCGGACTGGCGGAGCGCGACGATGATGCTGAAGATCTCGCGCACGATCAGCGGCGCGAGGCCGAGCGACGGCTCGTCGAGCATCAGGAGCTTCGGCCGCCCCATGAGCGCGCGGCCGAGCGCGAGCATTTGCCGCTCCCCGCCCGACAGCGTGCCGGCCAGCTGCCCCCGGCGCTCGAGCAGGCGCGGAAAGCGCTGATAGACCTCGTCGAGCGTGCGCCGCGTCGCGGCCTCGCCTTCGCGCCGGCGCGCGAACGCGCCCAGTTCGAGATTGTCGGCGACGGTCATCGACGCGAACAGCTCGCGCTTCTCGGGAACGAGCACGAGTCCCCTCGCGACGCGATCCTCGACGTCCATGGCGGCGACGGACTCGCCGAGGTAGCGGATCTCGCCCTGCGCCGGCAGGAGCCCCATGATCGCGCCGAGCAGCGTCGTCTTGCCGGCGCCGTTCGGCCCGATGACCGAGACGATCCTGCCCTCGCCCGCCTCGATCGAGACGTCGTGGACGGCCTCGACCTTGCCGTAGCGGACCGAGAGGTTGCGGACTTCGAGCAGCGCGGCCATCGTCGCTCCGTTCAGACGCCGCCCAGATACGCTTCGCGCACCGCGGGATTCCTCTGGATCTCCGCGGGTAGTCCCTCCGCGAGCTTCTGCCCGAACTCCATCACGACCAGCCGGTCGGTGAGCCCCATCACGAAGTCCATGTCGTGCTCGACGAGCAGGATCGTCATGCCCTCCGACTTCAGCGTGCGCAGGAGCTTCGCGAGCTCCTGCTTCTCGAGGAAGCGCAGCCCCGCCGCGGGCTCGTCGAGCAGGAGCAGCGTCGGGTCGCAGGCGAGTGCGCGCGCGATCTCGACGACTCGCTGCTGGCCGAGAGGGAGGCTGCCCGCGGCGTCGAAGGTGTGCGCCGCGAGCCCGCAGCGCGCGATCTGGCGCGCAGCTTCGGCGCGCGTGAGCGCCTCCTCGCGCCGGTCGAGCCGCAGCGCCGCCTTGAAGACGCCCGTGCTCCCGCGCAGGTAGGCGCCGAGCGCCACGTTGTCGAGCACGCTCATCGTCGGGATCAGCTTCACGTGCTGGAACGTCCTCCCGATGCCGCGGCGCGCGACTTCGAACGGCGGGCGGCTGCCGATCGACGCGCCCCGGAACACGACCTCGCCCGACGTGAGCGGCAGCGCCCCGGAGATGAGCGCGAACGTCGTGCTCTTGCCCGCGCCATTGGGGCCGATCAGGCCGAGGATCTCCCCGTGGCGGATCTCGAACGACAGGTCGTTCACCGCGACGAGCCCGCCGAACTGCTTGCGCGCGGCCCTCACCTCGAGCAGCGCCCCGTCCGTCGCCGCGTGGTGGCGCACGGCAAGCGGCGGCGCCTCGCGCACCGGAGGCGGCGGCGCACGGGGCAGCAGCTTCTCGATCCACGGCCATACGCCGTCGCGCGCGCGCTGCAGCAGCACGATCAGCAGCACGCCGAACACGATCATCTCGAAGTTGCCCGACCGGCCGAGGATCTGCGGCAGGACGTCCTGAAGCACCTGCTTCAGCAGCGTGATGAGCGTCGCGCCGACGACGGCTCCCCAGACGCTGCCGGCGCCGCCCACCACCGCCATGAACAGGTACTCGATGCCCTGGACGATCGAGAACGGCGTCGGGTTCACGAACCGCTGCAGGTGCGCGTAGAGCCAGCCCGAGATGCACGCGAGCAGCGCGGCGTAGACGAACACGACGATCTTGAGCCGGGCGCCGTCGACGCCCATCGCCTCGGCCATGTCGAGACCGCCGCGCAGCGACCGGATCGCGCGTCCCGGCCGCGAGTCGAGCAGGTTGTTCGTGCACCACAGCGCCGCGAGCGCGATCGCCCAGATCAGGTACCAGATCACGCGCTCGTTCTTGAGCTCGAGCGGTCCGATCGCAAGCGCCGGGATGCCCGACAATCCCGTGTGCCCGCCCAGGAACTCCAGGTTGCCGAACAGGAACGAGAGGCTGATGCCCCACGCGATCGTCGCGAGCGGCAGGCAGTGCCCCTTCATGCGCAGCGTGATGAACCCGAGGGCCAGCGCGACGAGCGCGGTGACCGCGAGCCCGACGACCAGCGTGAGCCAGGGCGACGTCCCGTACTGCGTCGTCAGCCACGCGGACGCGT
>JAKLIE010000029.1 GCA_022709775.1 Pseudomonadota bacterium | reverse complement strand
AGTCGCGTGTGCTGTCGGCGATCGATCGCATCGAGCGCGAAGGCGGCATCGTGCGCGCGATCGAAAACGGCTCGATCCGCCGTACGATCGCGCAGGATGCCTACGAGGCGCAACGCGCGGTGGAGCGCGGCGAGAAGATCAAGGTCGGCGTCAACAAGTACCGCATCGACGAGGTCGAGCCGCCGCGCCGCCCTTACCAGCTCGATCCCGCGGAGGAAGGACGCCGTATCGAGGACGTGCGCGCGGTCCGCCGGGAGCGCGACGGCGCCGCCGCGACCGCCGCGATCGAGGAGCTCAAGCGCGTCGCGCGCCTCCCCGAAGGCAGCGAAAGCAATCTCATGGTGCCCATCATCGAGGCGGTCCGGGCCTACGCGACGATGGGAGAGATCTGCAAGGCACTGAAGGACGTGTTCGGCGAGTACGACGAGCGCGGCCGCATCTGAAGGACTGCGAGATGGAAAAGCGTGTACCCCGAATCCTGATGGGCAAGCCCGGGTTGTGCGGCCACGACCGCGGAATCATGCTCGTGATCATGGCGCTGCGCGACGCCGGCATGGAGGTGATCTACTCCGGGCGGCACAACTCGCCTGAGCAGCTGGTCGACGTCGCCGTGCAGGAGGACGTCGACGTGCTTGGGGTGTCCATCCTGTCCGGCGCACACATGGCGCTTTGCGCCCGAATCGCCGAACGCCTGAAGGAGCAGGACGCCGGCGACATCGTGCTCCTGGCAGGCGGCTTCATTCCGCCGGACGACATTCCCGGGCTGAAGGCGCTGGGCGTGCGCGAGGTGTTCACCGAGGGAGCGAAGCTCGACGACGTGGTCGCATTCGTTCGCCGCGCCGCCGAGGAGCGGCTGCCGGCATGAACATCTCCGACTGGCTGGTTCGCAATGCGTCGCGGGATCCCGGCGGCGCCGCCATCCACTTCGAGGGTCACACGATCACCCACGGCGAGTTGCTCTCGCGCGTCGAGGCCTTTGCGGCCGCCCTCTCGTCCATGGGCGTCGGCGCGGGTGACCGCGTCGGCCTCTTCCTCGCGAATTGTCCCGAGTTCCTGATCGCGCGGTGGGCCGCCATTCGACTCGGCGCCGCGGCGGCGCCGATGAACATCATGTTTCAGGCCCGTGAGGCGCAGTACGTGCTGAACAATGCGACACCGCACGTGCTCGTCACCGAATCCTCGCAGCTCGCGCTGATCGAGCAGATCTGGCCGGAGTGTCCTCACCTTCGCCATCTCGTCGTGACCGACGCGGAGATCCACGGTGCGCACTCGTTCGCTGCGCTCGAACACGACTGGGCGGGACGCAGCGTACCGATGCACGACTGCGGCCCGGACGAGGTCTGCGACCTGTACTACACGTCGGGAACGACGGGGCGGCCGAAGGGCGTGATGTGCTCGCACTTCAACTTCGAGAGTCTGCTGCGGTACGAGCAGGTCATCTGGAACATGGCTCCGTCGGACCACACGATGGTCGCGCTCCCGCTGTTCCACGCCAAGGGTCTGATCATCCCGTGCCTGCTCGCGACCTACGTCGGCTGTCCGCAGACGCTGCTGCGGCGCTGGGACACGCGTCTCGTCCTCGAGCTGATCGAGCGCAACAAGGTCACCTTCTTTGCCGGCGTGCCGACGATGTACGCCTACCTAAACGCCTTCGAGGACTTCGGGCGCTACGACATCAGCTCCATCCGGATCTGCCGCGTCGGAGGCGCCCCGATGCCGGTCGAGATGCAGCGTGTCTTCGAGCACCGCACCGGCGCCGCGATCATCGAGGGCTGGGGCTGCACCGGCTGGACCGGGACATCGAACCCCCTGGACGGCGAGCGAGCCATCGGCTCGATCGGCAAGGCGCTCGGCGAGCTCGATCCGTCGATCAACTGCGAAATCCGCATCGTCGACGACGACGGGCGCGACGTCTCGCCCGGCGCGGAAGGTGAGGTCGTCATACGCGGAGACCAGATCCCGAAGGGGTTCTGGCGCATGCCGAACAAGACCGCGTCGGACTATCGCGCAGGCTGGTTCCACACCGGAGACATCGGCCGGCGGGACGAACGCGGATTCATCTACCTGGTCGGCCGCAAGGACGACCTCATCATCACCGCGGGCTTCAACGTGTACCCGCGCGAGGTCGAGGAAGTGCTCTATGGGCACCCCGCCGTCGCGGACGTCGCCGTCGTCGGAGTTCCGGACGGCGACAAGGGTCAGTCGATCAAGGCGTTCGTCGTGCGCAGGCCCGGTGCCGACGCGAGCGAAGCCGCGCTGATCGAGCACTGCCGCTCCCAACTGGCGAAGTACAAGGCGCCCCGCGCCGTCGAGTTCCTGGACGCGTTGCCGAAGACCGCGTCGGGCAAGGTCCAGCGCTTCCTGCTGACCGGCGCCTCGACCGTCCGGAGATGACATGTACGCCAAGAATCCCCGCTGGTTCCTGACCGAGGAGCAGGACGCTCTGCGCGAAAGCGTCGCGCGGCTCGCCCGCGAGCGCGTGGCGCCTCGCGCCGCCGAGGTCGACGCTACAGCGCAGTACCCGCAGGACATCTTCGACCTGCTCGCGCAGAACGGCCTGACCGGCATCACGATTCCGGAGGCCTACGGGGGTTCGGGCGCCGGCCTGCTGGAGCTGTGCATCGTCGTCGAAGAACTGGCGAAGGTCTGCACCACGACTGCACTCATGCCGGTGATGTCCAACATCGCGGGGGTCATGCTCCTGCGATTCGGCAGCGACCAGCAGAAGGCGACTCTGCTCCCGCGGCTCGCGCGCGGCGAGGTGCGATTCTCGAATGCCCTTACCGAGGCGGACGCCGGATCGGATGCCGCCTCCATCCGCACCAAGGCGGCCGCGACAACCGACGGGTACGAGATCACCGGCGCCAAGTCCTACATCACCGGCACCACGCTCTCCGACGTCTTCATCGTGTTCGCGAAGCATGCCGACGGTGCCGCCGCCGGCCGGGTCTCGGCATTCCTCGTCCCGCGGGACCGGCCCGGCATCACGATCGGACCGCTCGAGAAGAAGATGGGCATTCGCGGCATGCCGACCGGCGGACTCTTCTTCGACAAGGTCGCCGTGCCTCGCGATGCGCGACTGGGAGCCGAGGGCCAGGGATTGTCGGTGCTCCTGAGTTCGATGACCGGCAATCGACCGGCGATCGGCGCTCGCGGCGTGGGTCTCGCACAGGGCGCGTTCGAGATCGCCGTCGACCACTGCCTGAGCCGGAAGATGCTGGGCGGCAC
Organism: Pseudomonadota bacterium; assembly: GCA_022709775.1. The sequence continues at coordinate 6,565 of JAKLIE010000029.1, read as the reverse complement.
GCTGATGGACCTGCAGGGGCTCCAGTTCAAGCTCGCCGACCTGGCGATCGCCATCGAGGCATCGCGTCAGCTCGTCCACGCGGGAGCCCGACTCGTGGACCGGGGCGTGGCAACGAAGGACCTGATGGGAATGCTCGCGATGGGCAAGTGCCTCGCAACCGACACGGCGATGCAGGTCGCGATCGAGGCCGTACAGTGTCTCGGCGCCACCGGCTACTCAAGCGATGCGCCGGTCGAGCGTCTGATGCGCGACGCCAAGCACCTGCAACTCGTCGACGGTTCCAACGAGATTCAGCGCGTGCTCATCGGTCGCGCGCTCAGGGAGTGGCGCACTCATGGATGACCGGAGACCGGCGACGCTGTCGGAGTCGCTTTGGCGCCATGCGGGCGCGCTGCGATACGACGCCCTTCCCGCCCCCGTCGTCGAGAAGATCAAGGACCTCGCGCTCGACACGCTCGGCGTCGCCATCGGGTCGGCGTCGCTCGATTTCGGCGTCGCCACGCGCGCGCTCGTGCGCTCGTGGGAAAGCTCCGGAGGCGCCAGCGTCGTCGGCGAGCCCCGACGCGCTCCGGCGCATGCCGCAGCGCTCGTCAACGGCGTGCTCGCTCACGGCCAGGACTTCGACGATACGCACACCGAATCGGTCACGCACCCGAGCGCCTGCATCGTGCCGACCGCGCTGGCGGTGGCCGAATCGCGGGGCGCCACCGGCCGGGACGCGATCCTGGCGATGGCCGCCGGCTTCGAGGCGATGATCCGGCTCGCATTGCCGGCGCGCAACCAGTTCCACCTGCACGGCTTCCATACGACGTCGATCGCCGGCACCTTCGCGGCCGCGATCATCGCGTCGAAGCTCCATGGAATGGACGACCGCTCGGCCACGAATGCGATCGGCGTGGCAGGCAGCTTCACGAGCGGCCTGCTCGAGTGCGTGCCGGCGGGCGCCGGTTCGAAGCGCCTCCATGCCGGCTGGGCCGCGATGGGCGGGATCATGGCTGCGGACTTCGCGGGTCGAGGACTGACGGGACCCGCGACGGTGTTCGAAGGCAGGCTCGGAGTGTTCAACTCGTTCGTCCGCGGCGAGACGATCGCCATCGCCGAGATCCTCGACGGTTACGGCGACGACTGGACGCTGCTGGACACGCGACCGAAGCTCTACCCGTGCTGTCACTACCTGCAATCGTTCATCGACTGCGCCCGCCGCCTTCGCGACGAGCGCGGCGTGCGGCCGGCCGACGTCGCGGCGATCCGTTGCCGCGTCGCCGAAGGGTCCGTCAACATGATCTGCACGCCATGGGCGTCGAAGCAGGCACCGGGCGACGCCTACGAGGCCAAGTTCAGCCTTCCCTTCGCGGTGGCGATCGCACTCCACGACGGGCGCGCCGGCACCTCGGATTTCACGCTGGACAACGCGCGCCGCCCGGAGATTGCCGAACTGATGGCGCGGGCGACGTTCCAGATCGACCCGGGCTTCAGCGTCAAGGACATGCCGGGCGACGTCGAGATCGTGCTCGCCGACGGGCGCACCGAGCGCTGCGTGCAGGAGCGCGTGCGTGGCGATCGCGCCGCGCCCATCTCGCGCACGGAGCTTCTCGACAAGTTCCACGACAATCTGCGCGCCACGCCGTTCGCCGATCGGGCGGACGCGATCTCGGCGATCGTGCTCGACCTCGACGCGCAACGGAATCTCGACGCGCTGGGCGCGCTGCTGCGCGGCGGGGAATGACCTCGGCGCCGCGACCCGCGGCGGGTGGGCCGGCGCTGCCGATCAAGACTGCCCGGAGCGTACTGTCGGCGACGTTCGCGCTTCATGCGCTGACGGCGAGCGCGCCTTACGGTCTGCCTGCCCTCCTTCCATTCGTCCGGCGCGACCTCGGGGGCGGGTACTTCGAGGCGGCGCTGGTGTCGTCGGCCTTCCTGCTGGGCATCGTCGCGGGGTCGCCGATCGCCGGCGGCGCCGTCGATGCATTCGGCGTCCGGCGCTCGATCGTCGTCGGGACCGCGATCGCCACCGCGATGCTGGCGTTCGTCCCGGGCGCGCCGTTCCTGTGGCTGGCGTGCACGTTGCTGGTGGCGGCGGGGATCGGCTACAGCGTCCTTACGCCAGGGACCAATGCGGCGATGCTGGCGTGGTTCACGCAGCGCCGCCGCGCCACCGCGGTCGGCATCAAGCAGACCGGCGTCAGCGTCGGTGGCATCGCCGCGGCCAGCTTCGTGCCGGCCGTGTCGCTCGCCTGGGGCTGGAAGGCGTCGTTCCACGTCATCGCCCTCTTCTACGCCGCGGCCCTCGTGATCGCATGGCTCACGCGCTTGGACGGTCCGCCTGGATCCGCGACCCACGCCGTCCGCCCGTCCCTGGGCGGTGCCATCGCGGCGATGCTCGGACACCGTCCGACGATGCTGCTCGCGGCCGACGGGTTCCTTCGCGTGGGCATCCAGTACGCGTTCCTCACCTACCTGATTGCGTATGCGATCGACAGCCTGCACTTGCCGGTCGCGTGGGGCGCGGTGATCTATGCACTCGCGCATCTCTTCGGCGCCGCGGGCCGCGTCGGATGGGGGTGGATCAGCGATCGGATCTTTCACGGACGCAGACGCGGACCGTACGCCGCGATCGCCGCGACCGCGGCAGCGGGGTTCGCGCTACTCGCGCTGGCGGGTCCGGTTCATTGGGCAATCCTGCTCGCGTGTGTCGCCATCCTGGGCCTCTCCGCAGCAGGTTTCCAGGGTGTGGGGCTGTCACTGCTCGCCGAGGTCGGCGGCAAACGGGCGGGAGCAGCCTCCGGACTGGTCAATGCCCTCTCGTTCCTCGGGGCCACGCTGATGGTGCCGCTGTGCGGGCAGTTGCTCGACGCGGGAGCGTCCTTCGCCACGCTGTTCGCGATCCTCGCAGCGATGTCTCTGCTCACGGCGGTCATCACGCTTGCGCTGCCGTCCACGACGCACGAGCCGCCGGCCCATGTCGTCCGCTGACGAAGTTCCTTCGACGCCGCATGGCGGCGTGAGCGCCGATCGCGCCGACGCGCTCGTCGACGGCGTTCGTGCCGGACGCGCGCGCGCCATCGGACGCGCAATCAGCGAGGTCGAGCGCGATTCCGAGGTCGGGCGCAGGGTCGTTGCCGCTCTCGCCACGGCCGTGGGCCGTGCCCACCGCATCGGCATCACGGGACCGCCCGGCGCCGGGAAGTCGTCGCTCGTGGGCAGTCTGATTCGCGCCTACGGGCACCGCGGGCGGAGGGTCGGCGTCATCGCGGTCGACCCGTCGAGCCGCGCGAGCGGCGGCGCCATCCTCGGCGATCGGCTGCGAATGGAGAGGGACGTCGGCGCCAGCGGCGCCTACATCCGATCGCTGGGATCGCGAGGCGATACGGGCGGGCTCTCGCTCGCCGCATCGCGCGCCGCCGACGTCCTCGATGCGGCCGGCTACGACCCGATCGTGATCGAGACCGTCGGCACCGGCCAGGCCGAGGTCGAAGTCAGCGAAGTCGCACATACGCGCGTCGTGGTGCTGCCTCCCGGACTTGGCGACGAGGTGCAGGCGGTCAAGGCCGGCATGATGGAGATCGCCGACGTCTTCGTCGTCAGCAAGTCGGATACGCCGGGTGCGGAGCGTGCGCGCGCGGATCTGATCGCGTTTCTTCGGCTCCGCGACGGCGACGCCCCCGTGATCCCGGTCATCGGAACGTCCATCGTCGACGCCGCAGGCGTCGATGCATTGGCAGACGCGCTGGTCGAGCGCGGTGCCCGCCGGCCGGCGGGCCTCGCCGACGGAGCTCTGGCGCGCCTCGTCGTCCGTCGTGCGCTGCGCATGACCGAACACGAGCTCGGTGCGCTGCCGCGAGCCTCCATCCAGGATCTCGGAGCGCGTGTGTCACGCGGTGAGCTGACGCTCGCCCAGGCGGCCCGCGCAGCACTCGACGCAGCGCGCCGGCCACCGGACGCCACTCGCATCTCACCTTCCACCGACCGATCCGGAGCCCCTCATGACTGACCTCGCCTGGCTGCCGCGCGACAACGAGCTGAAGAACCACACGCTTGCCTGCGGAACCCCGACGACAGCCGCGCCGACCGTCCGCTACGAGCTCCGTCCGCTGGCGTCGCCGGACGGGACCGTCGTCGACGACCTGGCCACGGCATGGATCACGCTCGACAACCCCGGGCAGTACAACTCCTACACGACCGAGATGGTGAAGCAGGTCATTCTGGGATTCCAGCGCGCCTCGTCGGATCGCGCCGTCGTCGCGGCGGTGTTCACCGGCGCCGGCGACAAGGCGTTCTGCACCGGCGGCAACACGGACGAGTACTCGGCGTACTACAGCCGACGCCCGCCGGAGTACGGCGACTACATGGATCTGTTCAATGCGATGGTCGACGGCATCCTCGACTGCAAGAAGCCGACGATCTGCCGCGTCAACGGCATGCGCGTCGCGGGCGGACAGGAGCTCGGCCTTGCCTGCGACTTCACGGTCTCGTCGGACCTCGCCGTGTTCGGACAGGCCGGCCCCAAGCACGGTTCGGCGCCCGACGGCGGCTCCACCGACTTCCTTCCCTGGTTCCTGTCGATCGAGGACGCGATGTACTCGTGCGTCTCCTGCGAGACGTGGAGCGCGTACAAGATGAAGATGAAGGGGCTCATCACCGCCGCGCTGCCGGTGCTCTGGATCGACGGGACATTCGTACGCAATCCCCTCGTGCGCACCGATGCGTACCTGGAGGACGGTGACATCATCTACGGGGAGCCGGTGCGCGAGGACCGCGTCGCCGCATCGCGCGAGCTCATGAAGCGCGCGGAGGTGAGGTTCGACCGCCTCGACGCCGAGGTCGCGCGACTCGTGTGGCGTTTTGCGAACCTGTTCCCCGGATGCCTGATGAAATCCATCGACGGCATCCGTGCCAAGAAGAAGTTCTTCTGGGACCAGATGAAGCTGCCCAATCGGCACTGGCTCGCCGCCAACATGGCGACCGAGGCCTGGCTCGGATTCACGGCTTTCGCGACACGCAAGTCGACCGGACGGGACGTCGTCGACTTCCTCTCCTACCGGCAGGCGCTGGCGTCGGGGGCCATCTTCGACGAGGCGCTCGCTTCCCTCGTCATTCCGAAGGTGCGCGACACGGAACGATGAAGCGGCGGGTCCGGCCCGCCCCCGACGCTTGTCGAGTAGGGGCGGCCGGGTTCGAAGCCACGCCTCCTTACCTCAATCCATCCAGGGAGCAACGCATGAATCGATCACCCTTCGCAGCCCGACCCACTCGCAGGCGCTGGATGCGTCGCGCAGCAGTCGCGCTCGCGCTCTTCGCCAGCGGCATGCTTCCGCATCCTGCCCTGGGAGCCGACTATCCCAACCGGACCATCAAGATGCTCGTTCCGTTCGCGCCGGGCGGGTCCACCGACATGGTCGCCCGGATCGTCGCCGTCAAACTTGCGAGCCGCCTCGGGCAATCCGTCGTCGTGGAGAACAAGCCGGGAGCAGGAACGGCCATCGCAATGCAGGCGGTCGCCGGCGCGGCGCCCGATGGCTACACGCTCCTGTTCGGCTCGTCCGCGCTCGCGAACTATCCGAACCTTTCGAAAAACGTCGTCCTCGACGTGCAGCGCGATCTCGTGCCGGTGACGACGGTGGTGTCCGCCATGTACGTCGTGCTGGTTCATCCGTCCGTCCCCGTCAGGACGGTACCGGAGTTGATCGCCCTCGCAAAGTCGCGCCCCGGTCAGCTCAACATCGGATCGGCAGGCAGCGGATCGGCGAATCACCTCGCCGGCGAGCTCTTCAAGTCCGCGGCGGGCATCGATCTCGTGCACGTGCAATACAAGGGCAGCGGACCCGCCCTGACCGCCGCGATCGCCGGTGAAGTCCAGGTCATCATCGAGCCCATCATCTCGGCGCGCGCCTACATCGACTCCGGACGACTGCGCGCGCTCGCGGTGACCGGCGACAGGCGTTCCGTCGCACTGCCGGATCTTCCGACCGTGGGAGAGAGCGGCGTGCCCGGATTCGAGGCGAGCTTCTGGCTGGGCGTCCTCGCACCGTCCGGCATCGCGAAGGACATCGTGGCTGCGCTTGCGGGCGCGATCGGGGCGATCGTGCAAGACCCGGAGGTCAAGGCGCAACTCGTGGCGCAAGGCACCGAGCCCATCGGCGATCGCCCGGACCAGTTCGCGCGCCGGATCGCCGACGACATCGCGAAATGGGGCAAGGTCATCCGCGACGCGAAGGTCCAGCTGCAGTAGAAGCGCGCACCGGGGGATCCGCCTCCGCGTGACGCACGATCCCAGCCCGGCGAAGCGCCGGTGCCGGCCGGCGCGCGCCCGATGGCGGGCCGCGGCGGGCAGACCAGGCCGAATGGTCGCGCCGAGCGAAGCGGAAGGGGCCCCGACGGGATCCCCCGGAGGATCCGGCGCCCCGCAAGGCGCGTCCTGTGTCCGGCCCGTCGCCGCGGACTGCATGGGTAGCGCAACGACGGAGCGCCCGGCTGCAGAAACGAGGAGGGTGCCGGCAGAGTCGAGAATCGAGGACGCGTTCGGCGCCGCGTCGGCCCTCGCCGCGCCGTCTCGGGCGTCACGTG
>JAKLIE010000289.1 GCA_022709775.1 Pseudomonadota bacterium | reverse complement strand
TTTCCTGCTTCGTCGCGCCCGGGCAAGGGGCGGCCTGGTACGCGACGGTGCCGTCGGGCGACGTGCACTTGTACATGCCCGCGTGGGCGAGGGGGCTCGTCAGCGCGGCGGCGGCGAAGATAACCGGTGCAAGGAAGGAAGAGCGCATTGCCGTGTCCGAGGCTGTCGACGCCGGACACCTTGCAACGGCCATGCCACCCGAGGGCCGCGCGGGGTCGGCGGCGCACCCGCGCCGACGAGCGGCATCCGCACACCGGGGTCAGATTTGAATCTGACCCCGGTTCCGCGGGTTACGCGGGCTCGGCGACGCTGGGCAGCCCCGCCAGCGCCATCGCGAGCTCGGATTCGTCGTAGTTCAGGTCCTTGAGCTTGCCGCCGAAGTAGTCGATGTACGCCTGCATGTCGAAGTGCCCGTGGCCGCACAGGTTGAACAGGATCGCGCGCGACGTGCCTTCCTCGCGGCAGCGGATCGCCTCGTCGATCGCGCCGCGCACCGCGTGGTTCGCCTCGGGCGCAGGGACGATGCCCTCGGCGCGCGCGAACTGCACGCCGGCGTCGAACACCTTCGTCTGGTGATACGCGGTCGACCGGATGAGTCCCAGCTCCTGCAGGTGCGACACCATCGGCGCCATGCCGTGGTAACGCAGGCCGCCTGCGTGGAAGCCCGGCGGCGTGAACGTCGAGCCCAGCGTGTGCATCTTGGTGAGCGGCGTCAGGTGCGCGGTGTCGCCGAAGTCGTACGCGTAGCGCCCGCGCGTGAGGCTCGGGCACGCGGCCGGCTCGACCGCGATCACGTCGACCTTCTTCCCGCCGCGCAGCTGCGCGCCGATGAACGGGAACGCGATGCCGGCGAAGTTCGACCCGCCGCCGGTGCAGCCGACGATCACGTCGGGGTAGTCGCCGGCCATCTCGAGCTGCTCCATCGCCTCGATGCCGATGATCGTCTGGTGCAGCAACACGTGGTTGAGCACGCTGCCCAGCGCGTACTTGGTGTCGTCGTTCTGCGCGGCGATCTCGACCGCCTCGGAGATCGCGATGCCCAGGCTGCCCGGATGGTCGGCGCGCTTCGCGAGGATCGCGCGGCCGGCGTTCGTCAGGTTCGACGGCGACGCGACGCACTTCGCGCCGTAGGTCTCCATCAGTGCGCGGCGGTACGGCTTCTGGTCATACGACACGCGCACCATGAACACCTGCACGTCGATGCCGAACAGCGCGCCCGCGAACGCGAGCGAGCTGCCCCACTGGCCCGCGCCGGTCTCGGTGACGAGCTTCCTGATCCCCGCCTCGCGGTTGTAGAACGCCTGCGGCACCGCGGTGTTCGGCTTGTGGCTGCCCGCAGGCGACACGCCCTCGTACTTGTAATAGATGCGCGCCGGCGTCTGCAGCGCCTTCTCGAGCCGCCGTGCGCGGTAGAGCGGCGCCGGCCGCCACTGGCGGTACACGTCGCGCACCGGGCCGGGGATCGGGATGTCCCGCTCGCGCGTGACCTCCTGCATGATCAGCTCCATCGGGAAGAGCGGCGCGAGGTCGTCCGGCCCCACCGGTTGCTTCGTGCCCGGATGCAGCACGGGCGGGAGCGGCTTCGGCAGGTCGGCCTGCAGGTTGTACCAGGCCTTCGGGATGCGCGATTCGTCGAGGACGTACTTGACGGTGTCGGTCATGGCGGATCCTTCCAGAGCGAGGAGCGGGCGGTCGACGAGCGGTCGAGCGGCGAGTGTAGCGCCGCGGATTCGGCCGGCACGGTCGCGGCAAAGGAACGCGTTTCCGCTTGATCCGCGTCAATCCTGCGGGGGAGGGGCGCCGGATTGCGCATTGCAGCATCGCCGCGGTCTCGTTCGGTTCGGCGCGCCTTCCTCCGGCGCCCCGGGGCGAAGATTCACGCATCGGGTCAATTGCAACGCGTTCGAAACAGGGACAGACTGCACCTGTCCGCTACAAGTTGCCCGACCCTTCGGGCAGCAGTACCGTGGCTCGTGTTCAAGGGCCTCTCTCGGGGAGAACCGGACATGTCCGTCAAGAGCTTGTCGGTCGCCGTCGGCGGCGCCTTCTTCTTCACGGCCTGCGCGATGCTTCCGCCCGAAGCCCCGCGCGAAGCGAGGTGGGCGCCATGCGACACCTCGCGGCCCGGCGCGCGCTGCGACGTGCGCGTGGCGCAGGACCCGAACGGCAACTATACGTGCGGACTGGGGCGCTTCAGCGTCGAGCCCGACTATCTCGAGTTGCGCGGCGGCAAGCCCGTCAACATCCAGTGGGACGTGCCGGCGCCATTCAGGTTCTGCGACGGCGACGGCGTCGCGCTGAAGTCCGGGTGGTCGGCCGCGAATGGGCAGACGCACGAGACCTTCGGCTCGGACGGCAAGGACGGCACGCGCGCGGAGTTCGGCAAGACCTCGGCGTGCAAGTCGTTCTGGAGTTGGCGCTGGGGCAACGCGTCGCCCGGCTCGACATACACGTACGAGATCCGGTTCCGCAATCCGAGCACCGGGGAGACCTGCCGGATCGATCCGTTCATCAGGAACGGCTGAGCGATCGCGCGCGGGAGCGCCGCGATCCAGCGCTCCGACGAATCGGGGAGATCGACATGACGAGAGTGCTGGTCGTCGCCATCGCGCTGGCAATGCTCGCGGGATGCGATCAGAGAACGACTCCCCGGGGGGTGGACGAGCCCCTCTATCGGATCCTCGCCAATCCCAACGAGCCCATCGTCTCCGTGATGGAGGATGGCGATGACTTCGTCATCGTCGTCGACCAGGAGCCGGTCTTCCACAAGAAACACGCGGCCGACAAGAAGACCACCTGGACGCTCGACGGAGCCAGCAGACAGAACTGGAAGCTCGTGGACGTCGTGATCGACCCCCCGGGCGATGCCGTCATCAAGGGCTGCGCGCAGGTTGGAAGCGCGGATCACATGTTCCGATGCACGAAGAATGACGGGACCCCCGGCACCTACAAGTACAAGATGACGGTCGAGCGCCGCAGCGACGCGAAGAGGGTGACCTCCCCGGACCCCTTCATCCGCAACGGCCGCTGACCCGCCGCCCGATCACGAGGCGCGCGCGAGCCACGCGCGAGCCTCGACGATGCCCTGCTCGTAGGACCACGCGCGCCCCTCGCGTTCGGCGGCGTCGAACGTGGCCGGCCCGAGCGTCGAACGCGCGCGCTCGACGAGCGGCAGCAGGAACGCCTCGTCGGTCGGATCGCGCTGAAGCCCAGTCTCGACGATCTGCGCCTGCGCGACGCCGAAGAACCGGGCGGTGTGCCCCCACTCCTCTCGCCACGCTCCGTAGCCTGCCGACACGTCGAGTGCGCCCAGTCCCACCGGGCGCGAACCGATCTCCTCGACGATCGCCAGGATCTCCATCAGCATGCCGTGCGCGCGGTCGCCCGACCCGCGGCCGATCGACACCATCGCGAGGTTGAGCAGCCCGATCGCGACGCTCTCGCGGTCGCCGATCTCGCGAGCGAGCGTCACCGCGTGCGCGTAGAGCGGCTCGGCGGGATCGAGCTCGCCGTCGATGCGATACATCTGCGCGAGATTGTTGAGCGCCGCGGCGAGCTCGCGCCTGTCGCCGATCCCGCGCGCGAGCTCGACCGCCTCCTTCATGTGCGCGCGGGCCGTGCTCCTGTCGCCCCGCCCGAATGCCGCCATCCCCAGCGGCTGCAGCACGCGGGCCACGTACTTCGGATCCTCCAGCTCGCGCGCGATCGCGAGGCTCTCTTCGAGCGGCCCCTGCGCCTCCTCGTAGCGG
>JAKLIE010000288.1 GCA_022709775.1 Pseudomonadota bacterium | reverse complement strand
GCCGGTGCTTCAGGCGCGCGACGGCGGCGACGAGCTCGCGCGAGATGCCGGGCTCGCGCGCCGAGTGGCCGGCGTCGGGCACGACGACGAGCTCGGCGGACGGCCAGGCGCGGGCGAGCGCGTGCGCGGTGACCGGCGGGCACACGACGTCGTAGCGCCCCTGGACGATGGTGCAGGGGAGGTGCTCGATCCGGTGCACGTTGCCGAGGAGCTCGCCTTCCGCGAGGAATCCCTGGTGCACGAAGTAGTGCGCCTCGATTCGCGCGATCGCGAGCGCGATGGCGTCGCTGTCGAGCGCCGCCGGGCCTTCGGCGCGGGGCAGGAGCGTCACGCAGTCGCTCTCGTACGCATCCCACGCGGCGGCGGCGGGACCGTTCACGGTCGGGTCGGGATCGACGAGGCGGCGATGGTAGTTGCCGAGCAGGTCGCCGCGCTCGTCCGCGGGCAGGAACGACGCGAAGCGGTCCCACGCCTCCGGGAACACGTTGCGCATGCCGGTCATGAACCACTCGATCTCGCGGGCCGACGCGAGGAAGATGCCGCGCAGGACGAGGCCGGTGCATCGCTCGGGAAACGACTCGGCATAGGCGAGCGCGAGCGTCGATCCCCACGAGCCGCCGAACAGCGACCATCGCTCGATGCCGCGTTGCGAGCGCAGGCGCTCGAGGTCCGCGACCAGGTGCCAGGTCGTGTTGTCGGCGATCTCGGCGGTCGGCGTCGAGCGGCCGGCGCCGCGCTGGTCGACGAGCACGACGCGCCAGTACGCGGGGTCGAAGAAGCGGCGGTGGTAAGGCAGGCAGCCGCCGCCCGGTCCGCCGTGCAGGAACACGATCGGCTGCCCTTCCGGGTTCCCGCACTCCTCCCAGTAGAGCGTATGTCGCGCGTCGACCGACAGCCGGCCCGATGCGTGCGGCTCCACCTCGGGGAACAGGGGATCGGTGCGGACGGGGTCGCGCGCCGGCGAGTCGGGAGTCATCGTCGACCTACGCGAGCGGCGCGCGATAGCGCTCGTCGACGTCGATCCGGTAGCCGTTCGCGAGCCGGTTCGTCTGGTTCGCCAGCGCGACGACGGCCATCAGCTCGCGGAACTGCGCGTCGGTCATGCCCTTCGCGCGCGCGGACGCCGTGTGCGTGTGGATGCAGTACTCGCAGTTGTTCGTGACCGACACGGCGACGTAGACGAGCTCCTTGACGAGCGGGTCGAGCGCGCCGGGCGCCATCACCTCCTTGACTGCCGCCCAGGTGCGCGCGAGCGTCGGCGGGTCGTTCGCGAGGACGCGCCAGAAGTCGTTGACGTAGTCGGTGCCGCGCGTCGCGCGGATGTCGGCGAACACCGCCCGGGCGTCCGGCGACAACGCGGCGTCGTCGAGGGGGGGGAGCAGGGACATCGCGGCGGTCCGGAGCGAGAATCCCGCGAGTATACGCAACGCGCTCACCCGAGGGATCGTCGCCGGCGCACCGAGGACGCCGCAGGCCGAGCTTCCGCCGACGCCGCGCCGAAGGGGCTTGCGCGAAAGTTGAGCGGCGGTCGAAGACCGCCGCTCCAACGCAGCGTGCGCCGACGGCGCGATCTAGCGGCGCGCCTTGTACGCGACGACCTTCTGTTTCTGCGTGCCGAGCCCGTCGATGCCGAGCTCGACGACGTCGCCGACCTGCAGCCACTGCGGCGGCTTCATCCCGAGCGCCACGCCGGGCGGCGTGCCGGTCGTGATCAGGTCGCCCGGCTCGAGCGTCATGTACTGCGACGTGTCGGCGACGAGCTTCGCGACCCCGAAGATCATCGTGCTCGTGTTGCCGGTCTGCCGGCGCACGCCGTTCACGTCGAGCCACATGCCGAGGTTCTGCGGATCCCTGATCTCGTCGCGCGTGACGAGCCAGGGTCCGATCGGTCCGAACGTGTCGCAGCCCTTGCCCTTGCTCCACTGGCCGCCGCCGACCTTGAGCTGGAAGTAGCGCTCGGACACGTCGTTCATCAGGCAGTAGCCCGCGACGTGCTTCAGCGCGTTCTTCTCGTCGACGTTGCGCGCGCGCTTGCCGATCACGATGCCGAGCTCGATCTCGTAGTCGAGCTGCGTCGAGCCCTTCGGCTGCATGATCGCGTCGTTCGGTCCCTGGATGCAGTTCGTCGTCTTGAAGAACACGATCGGGTGCTCGGGGATCGGCGAGCCGGTCTCCTTCGCGTGGTCGATGTAGTTCAGTCCGATCGCGACGAACTTGCCGCTGCCGGTGACGCAGGCGCCGAGTCGCGGCCGGCCCTTCACCAGCGGAAGCCGCTTCGCGTCGAGCTTGCGCAGCTTCGCGAGCGCGTCGTCCGACAGCGTCGAGGCGTCGATGTCCTTCACCTTGCGGGACAGGTCGCGCAGCTTGCCTTCGGCGTCGATGAGACCGGGCTTTTCCTTGCCGGCGGGACCGTAGCGTACGAGCTTCATGGATGCTCCTTGGAGGAAGAATCGGCCATTGTAGACGGGGCGCTAGATCGTCATGCCGCCGTCGACCGAATAGACGTTGCCGGTGGCGAACGCGCTTTCGTCGGATGCGAGGAAGACCACGATCGGCGCGATCTCCTCGGCCTTCGCGAGGCGCCCCATCGGCTGGCGGGCGACGAACATCCTGCGAGCCTCGACCGGGTCGGGGAACGCGTTGATGCGGTCGGCGAGCGACGGCGTGTCGACGGTGCCCGGCGCGATCGCGTTGCAGCGGATGCCCTTCTGGACGAAGTCGGCGGCGACCGCCTTCGTGAGGCCGACGACCGCGGCCTTCGATGCGCCGTAGACGAACCGGTTCGGCAGTCCCTTGATGGATCCGGCGATGCTCGCCATGTTGATGATGCTCGCCCACGAGCCGGTCGCCTGGTGCTTCTCTAGCATTGCCGGGACGGCGGCCCGGATCGCGACGTACATCGCGCGGGCGTTCAGGTTGAAGCTGAAGTCCCAGTCCTTCGGCGTGCAGTCGAGGATGCTGCCGTGGTGCACGTAGCCCGCGCAGTTGAACATCACGTCGAGCGGCGGCAGCGCGGCGATCGTCCGCGCGACCGCCGCGTCGTCGAGCACGTCCAGCACCTGCGTCGTGATGGCCGGCGTGCCGTCGAGCGTGGCAAGGAGCTTGGCGTTCACGTCGGTCGCGATCACCGTCGCGCCCTCGCGCGCCATCGCGATCGCGCTGGCGCGCCCGATGCCCTGGCCGGCGGCGGTGATGAACGCCGTCTTGCCGGCGAGTCGTCCTGTCATGTCGTGTCGCTCCGTCGTCTTGCGGGAAGTCCCGCGTTCAGCGTCCGAGCGCCGGGACGCGCGCGTCCGCCGGATCCGCCCAGTCGCGGTTGGGGACGTGCGCGAACCAGCCCGGCCGGCCCGGGTCGCGGTCGTAAGGATAGCCGCCGAGTTCGCGATACAGTTCGCGGTAGCGCGCGAGCTTCTCGCGGTCGAGGGTCACGCCCAGCCCCGGGCCGTCGGGGACGCGGATCGCTCCGCCCTCGTAGCGCATCGGTCCGCCCTCGATCACGTCGTCGATCAGATGGTGATAGTGCGCGTCGGCCGCGTAGCCCAGGTTCGGGAGCACGGCCCCCAGGTGCAGCATCGTCGCGAGCTGGATGCCCAGCTCGCCGGAGCTGTGCACTGCGACCTGCGTCCCGAGCGTCTCGCAGACGGCCGCGGCCTTGATGCATGGACGGATGCCGCCCCAGAACGTCGTGTCGAGCAGCACCACGTCGATCGCGCGCGTCGCGGCGTTGGCCGCGAGCTGCTCGAAGTTGAC
>JAKLIE010000287.1 GCA_022709775.1 Pseudomonadota bacterium | reverse complement strand
CCCGCGTTCCATGAGAGGCGTCGCGCCGGTCACACGCCGCGCGTCGCCGGTCACGGCCCCGCGAGCCACGCCGCCGCCGCGTCGCACTCGGCGTAGCCGAAGTGCCGCACCTCGGCGTGGACGAAATGCCTCGCGATCTGCGGCGCGATCGTGAGGAACGTGCTGTCGGAGGCGATCGCGAGGCGCCGGATCTTCGGAATGTGACCGCGGACGAATCCGACGTGCCCGAGGAAGCCCGCGAAGTTCTCCCAGCCCGGGAACGCCTTCGCGTGGACGAGCACGCCGGAGAGCGTGCCGTGCTCGGCGATCCAGGGGTCGACCTCGTCCGCGACCGCCGCGAAGTCCGCGGCCGTGAGCGGACCCGACGGGGCGAGCGTCAGGACGCCGGTCTCGCGGGAAAGCTGGTAGGCGAGCATCGCGCGTGAGCCTCGAACGATCGGGGCTCAACTATAGCGCGCCCGCCCGCTGCCGCGCGACGCCGGGACGCGCGGGCACCCGCTTACAATCCGTCGCATGGACACCGACCACGTCGAGATCGACGACGAGGCGTTCGTCGAGACCGTGCAGCGCGGTGCGCGCGCGCGCCCGGACCGGAGCGGACGCCACTCGCCCTCGCGCGAGCGCGACGTCGACCCTCTCCATCGGCCGCCGTGCGATTTCCCGCGCGCGCCGGCTACCCCGGCGTCGCCATGAGCGCCGGGGACTCCGCTCTCGCGGCGCGCGCCCGCGAGACGCTCGCCCGGGTCTTCGGCCACGACGCGTTCCGCGGTCCGCAGGAGGCGATCGTCGTGCACGTCGCGGCCGGCGGCGACGCGCTCGTGCTGATGCCCACGGGCGGCGGCAAGAGCCTCTGCTACCAGATCCCGGCGCTGCTGCGCGAAGGGTGCGCCGTCGTCGTCTCGCCGCTGATCGCGCTGATGGCCGACCAGGTCGCGGCGCTGACGCAGCTGGGCGTGCGCGCGGCATCCCTCAACTCGTCGCTGGACGCGCGCGAGGCCGCGCGGATCGAGCGCGCGTTCGCCGCGGGCGAGCTCGACCTGCTCTACGTCGCGCCCGAGCGGCTCCTCACGCCGCGCTGCCTCGACCTCGTCGGCCGTGCCGGCGTGGCGCTCTTCGCGATCGACGAGGCGCACTGCGTCTCGCAGTGGGGGCACGACTTCCGTCCCGAGTACCTGGGCCTGTCGGTGCTGCACGAGCGCTGGCCGGCGGTGCCGCGAATCGCGCTCACGGCGACTGCCGACCCGCTCACGCGGCAGGAGATCGTCGAACGCCTCGCGCTCCACGAGGCGCGCGTGTTCGTGTCGAGCTTCGACCGGCCGAACATACGCTACACGATCGTCGACAAGGACGACGGAAGGGCCCAGCTCCTCGCGTTCATCCGCGAATCGCATGCCGGCGACGCGGGCATCGTCTACTGCCTCTCGAGGCGCAAGGTCGACGAGACGGCCGCGTGGCTCGCGACGAAGGGGGTCGACGCGATTCCCTACCACGCGGGCATGGAGGCGTCCGAGCGCGCCGCGAACCAGATGCGCTTCCAGCGCGACGACGGGGTAGTCGTCGTCGCGACGATCGCGTTCGGCATGGGCATCGACAAGCCCGACGTTCGCTTCGTCGCGCACCTCGACCTGCCGAAGAGCATCGAAGGCTACTACCAGGAGACGGGGCGCGCGGGGCGCGACGGTCTGCCTGCCGACGCGTGGATGGCCTACGGCCTGGCCGACGTCGTGCAGCAGCGGCGGCTGATCGAGCAGTCCGAGGCGAGCGACGAGTTCAAGCGCGTGTCGAGCGCCAAGCTCGACGCGCTGCTGGGGCTGGCGGAGACCGCCGGGTGCCGTCGGGTGCGCCTCCTCGACTATTTCGGCGAAGCGAGCGGTCCCTGCGGCAACTGCGACAACTGCCTCGCGCCGCCCGAGACCTGGGACGCGACGGACGCGGCGCGCAAGGCGCTTTCGGCGATCTACCGGACCGGCCAGCGCTTCGGCGCCTCACACGTGATCGACGTGCTGCGCGGCAAGGGCGGAGACAAGGTCGGGCGCTGGGAGCACGACCGCCTGTCCGTGTTCGGCGTCGGGGCGGACCTCGACGAAGCAGCGTGGCGCGGCGTGTTCCGGCAGCTGGTGGCGCAGGGACTCGTGCGCGTCGACCACGAGGCGCACGGCGCGCTCAAGCTCGCGGAGACGAGCCGGGCCGTGCTTCGCGGCGACGCGACGGTCGCGATGCGACGCACCGTCGCGCGCGCGCCCAGGTCGCCGAAGCTCCGGGGCGAAGCCGCGTCGCTCGACACCGGCGCACGCACGCTCTTCGACGCGCTCAAGGCGTGGCGACTCGAGCAGGCGAAGGTGCAGGGCGTGCCGGCCTACGTGATCCTGCACGACCGCACGCTCGCGGCGATCGCGCAGGCGAGGCCCGCCTCGCTCGCCGAGCTCGCCCGCATCGGCGGCATCGGCGCGGCCAAGCTCGACCGCTACGGCGCGGCGATCGTCGCGCTCGCGGGCGAGCGCGGCTGAACCGCGCGAGCGATCCTCAGCGCGACCTGGGGTGAGTCCGGTGCGAGCCGTTCGCCCGCGACGCCGTCGCATGCGACGCGCTGCCGCGCGCTCCTGCGTGGCCGTGGCCGGTACCGCGGCCCTGGCCGCCCGCGCGATGCGCGTCGTGACCCTGGCCGCGACCCTGCCCCTGACCGTGCCCGCGCGAGGCTTCCTTCGGCTGCGCGTGGCGGCGATCGTGCCCGCGCGCATCGGCGTGTCCGGTGCTGCGCGGCGCGGCGGGCTGACGGGCCCGACCCTGCGACGCTCCGGCACCGTACGCGGGACGCTGACCGCGCTGCTGCTTGAACACCGGCTGCGCGCGCTCGGACGGGTCGGGCTCGAAGCCCGCCACCGTCTCGCGCGGGATCGCGCGGCGGATCAGCCGCTCGATGTCGCGCAGGAACCCGTGCTCGTCGACGCAGACCAGCGAGATCGCCTCGCCGTCGGAGCCTGCCCGCCCGGTCCGGCCGATCCGGTGCACGTAGTCTTCGGGCACGTTCGGCAGGTCGTAGTTGACGACGCGCGGCAGCTCCGCGATGTCGATGCCGCGCGCGGCGATGTCGGTCGCGACCAGCACGTCGACGCCGCCCTTCTTGAAGTCGGCGAGCGCCTTGGTGCGCGCGCCCTGGCTCTTGTTGCCGTGGATCGCCTGCGCGCGGATGCCGTCGCGCTCGAGCGCCTGCGCGAGCTTGTCGGCGCCGTGCTTGGTGCGCGTGAACACGAGGACCTGGCTCCAGCGGTGCGTGCCGATCATCCACGACAGCAGCTCGCGCTTGCGGTCGCGGCCCACCGGGATGACCTTCTGCGAGATCAGCTCGACGGTCGAGTTGGGCGGCGTCACCTCGATCGTGCGCGGGCGGTCGAGCAGACGACCGGCCAGCGCCTTGATCTCGTCGGGGAACGTCGCCGAGAAAAGCAGGTTCTGCCGCTTCGCCGGCAGAAGCGCCAGGATGCGGCGGATGTCCGGCAGGAAGCCCATGTCGAGCATCCGGTCGGCCTCGTCGAGCACGAGGATCTCGACCGTGGACAGGTCGACGTTGCGCTGGGTGGCGTGGTCCAGCAGCCGGCCCGGGGTCGCGACGACGATGTCGACGCCGCGCTTCAACTGCGCCGCCGGCGGTCCGAAGCCGACCCCGCCGAACAGCGACATCGACGAGTGCTTCAGGTGCTTGCCGTAGGTGCGGATCGACGCTTCGACCTGCGCGGCGAGCTCGCGCGTCGGCGTGACGACGAGCACGCGCA
>JAKLIE010000286.1 GCA_022709775.1 Pseudomonadota bacterium | reverse complement strand
ACCCGGGCGAGCGCGACCTGCGCGATTACCTCGAATCGTCGGTCGGACCGACACTGACCGAGCTCGCGTTCGAAGGCTTCAACCGCAAGTTCTGGGGACGCCGCCTCGAGGAGATGCCCGCTGCGTGGGGCAAGCTTCGCAGGCTCGAGCGCATCGCCGCGAAGGGCGCGTACCGGCTGCCGAGCGAAGCTTCGCACTACTACCCGGCGGGCGGATTCAATCCGCTGTTCGACCGGATGCTCGACGGCATCGACGTCCGCCATGGCGTAACGGTCGAGCGCATCGACGCGGAGGCGCACGGCGCGAACGTCGTCACCGACGCCGGCACGTACCGCGCGGACCTCGTCGTTACCACCGCGCCGATCGACGCGCTGCTCGGCCACCGGCACGGCCCGCTCGAGTGGCGCGGTTATCGCGTCGAGGTCGAGCTCGTCGAGCCTTCGGCCGGGCCGCCGCTCGGGGTCGCGCCCGACGGCGTCCCGTTCGCGTGGCTCTACACGCCCTGGGCGGAGACGCCCGTCTGCCGCACGACCGACTTCGGCGTGATCCACCACGGGCCGCGCATGGCCGAACGCCCCGGCCCGACGGTGCTGCTGCGCGAGATCGTCGACGATCGCGTGAGCATGTATCCGGTCTGGTGGGAGGACGGGCGTTTCGGGCGCTACCTCGACGATGCGGCGAGGCTGCCCAACGTGATCCCGCTCGGCAGGCTCGGCCTCTACAAGTACACGACGATGGACAGCACGTATTCGATGGTGCGGCGTCTCGCGGCGTCGCTCGGCGACTACCTCGCGGGCGGACATGCGCGACGCGTCGAGATCCTGCGCAGCGTGCGCGGGGACTGGGGAAACTAGGACGCCTCCCGAAGCGTGCTGCGCACGCCTCCCCCCAGGGGGCACGGCGACCTCGGGGCGGCCCGTCGGTCGCCGGAGACGTCCCCCCGCTGCTCGCTGCGCGAGCCTCCCCCCGGGGGGCACGGCGACCTCGGGGCGGCCCGTCGGTCGCCGCCGAGTGCGAGGGCCGCGCGCTCAGAGCATCTCGCGCTCGACGGTGCGGAGCAGCTCCGCGTGCGTCGAGACGGCGACGACGCGTGCGCCCGAGAAGCGGTCGAACCAGCGCTCGTAGGCGCCGCACGCGACCTCCCAGCCGCGCTTCGCATAGACGACGTTGACGCCGCCGAACCAGCTCGCGAGGTAGGAGCTCCCGCCCAGCACCGACACGAAGCGCTCGCAGCCCGCGTAGAGCCGCAGCTGCAGCTCGTTGTAGCCGAGCCCCGGATGGCGCGCGTGGAGCTCCTGGATCGTCAGCGTGTCGGGATACGCGGCCTTCACCGCGTCGATGTCGCCCAGTTCGCGAATCGCCTGGTGGTCGTTGACGATGTCCGTCGCCCGCGGCCGGTTGTAGACGACCTGGTAGCGCGTCCGCAGGCGCCCGACGAGGTCGAGCAGCAGGCCGGTCGGCAGGTGGTTCGTCATCGAGCGGTGCCAGCGGAACCGCTCGTCGGTCGCCTTGTTGCAGACGACGCACGTCGGCTTGCCGAAGCGGAAGCGCTCGTCGCGGTAGACGTCGCGGTAGGGCGGCGGCGCCCAGCGGCTCGTGTCGAGCGCCTCGGGAAACGCGGTGCGGTCGTAGCGCAGCGAGCCCGCCACGCCGACCGGGTACTCGGTGACCGGAACGTAACGCCTCGGGACCGCGCGCTCCTCGTGATGCGGCGAGAACCAGTAGAGGCAGCGCGTGTCGGGCGTCGAGACGGTGAATTCGAGGCGGCCTTGCCGGTGCAACCAGTATGCGTACGGCACGACGGCGAGCAGCTCGAACGCGAACTCGCCGAAATACCGGGTGCCGCGCGCCAGCATCTCCCGGCATGGCGAGCCCGACGCGTGCGCGAGGTACGACGCCAGCGCGAAGTCCTTCGCCGAGCAGCAGGCGATCGCGTCGATGTCGTTCGCCCGCACGCGTCCGAGCAACCCGGGAGCGCGGAGCAGGGCGCCGAGGCGCGCTCCGCCCGTGCGCAGCGATGCGCGTGCGAGCGCCATTCGCTCGCCCATCGAGGCGGGCACGGCGATCCAGTCGCGGATCGCGTCGGGGATGCCGCGCAGGAACGTGCCCGGCTCGCGCAGCGGATCGGGCAGGTCGACGGTCGCCACGTCGTCGGGCGCGAAACCGAGGAGCGCGGGATCGCATCGCCGCGAGTCATCGGCGAAGCGCTCGAGCGCGGCGACCTTCACGTTCGGCCCCGCGCGGGATCGCGCGCCGCCGCCGGCGGCGAGGGCTCGACCGCGAGCTCGAGCCGGGAGGCGAGCATGCGCGCCCTGCGTGGAACGACCAGCTTGAGCCACGCCTCGCGCGCGACCTCGGCCAGGCCTGCGAGGCGACCGGGCCGGGAATGCCCCGGCATGTCCACCGGACGAGCGATCCGGCGCGCGAGGCCGAGGGCGAGCGCCCGCGGATCGGGGCTGGTGTTGAAATGGATCAGCCGGCGACTCTCCGACGACGTGCGCGTGCGTTCGCGGTGCGGTCGCGCGAAGTAGCCGTCGCGCGCGCGCGCGATCGTCGCCAGGAGCGGCTGGATCGACGCGTCGAACGAATGGCCGGCGCGCTCGCGAACGGCGCACGCGCTGCGTTCGCGCGTGCGGACCTCCTCGTCCAGTCGCCGGCGAAGTCCGTCGTAGCCGTCGAGATCGACGTTGACGCCAAGGCGCACGAGATCGTCGTAGCGGTGGCAGCCGGGCCGGACGTCGCCGATGACGGGCAGCCCGGCGAGCAGGTAGGTCGACACCTTGCCGGGGATCGCCGCGCGGTCGTCGAGCGGCTCCCACGGCAGCGGACGGCCGACGTACGACCAGCCCGCGTCGTAGCGCGAGAACTCGCGAACCCACGCGGACTTCGCGCGACGCACGTCCTCCCACCCGGCGCCGGTGGCCTGCAGCGGCGGGTGCAGGTGCACGTGGCGGCGGAGGAGGCCCGTCCGGCGACCGGCGTCCGCGACCGACAGGTCGCGCGCGATCGTCCGGATCGCGTCGTCGTAGGCGTTCCCGTAGACGTGGACGTGGATGCCGCGCCGCGCGGCGGCGAGGTAGTCGATGCCGAACGGCCGCCCGACGCACACCGTGTGGATCTCTCCGTCGCGCTGCGACAGCCGCTCGGAGAAGTCGTCGTTCATGAACTCGAGCTTCGGCCGGTCGCCGTCGAGGTAGTCGATCACCTCGCAGCCGTCGAACGCGTCGACGCCGCATCCGCCGTCGCGCAGGGGACTTCGCCAGTAGCGCTCCTTGCCGCGATTGCAGAAGAGGTGGCCGTCGAGCGACCGCACGACGTCGGGCGCGAGGTTCTGGACGTCGAATCCCCAGTGCCGGACGATCGGCGCGTCGAACGCGCCGCGCTGCCGGTCCGCGAGGAGCGAACGCAGGATCGTCCAGACGTCGTGCTCGACGCCGGGCGCCGCCGGTCCCCACAACCGCGGGTGGTAGACCTGAAAGAGGCTGTAGACGGCGTCGATCGACTGCTCGCGGATCGTGCGCGCCGCGTCCGCGAGCGCGATCGGGGTCACGCAGCCGTCGAGGACCGGGTAGGGACCCTGGTCCCACGCCATGCTGCGCGCCCACAATCCCCAGAGGCGGTGGCCGCGCTCGTGCAGGCTGCGGATGCGCTCCGGGTTCCACGACAGGGCGCCGACGAGAAGCAAGTTCATGGTTGCGGCGCGTCGAGTGGCGGCGTGCGGGGGCGCGGAGACGGAGAGTGTCGCCGCGGGACCGCTCGGTGGCGGGGCCGCGC
>JAKLIE010000285.1 GCA_022709775.1 Pseudomonadota bacterium | reverse complement strand
GCATCGGCTACCTGATGGTCAAGGGGCAGAGCAACATCAGCACGACGACCGTCATGTGCGGGATGGTCGCGATCGGCATCGTCGGCTACCTGATCGACGTCGCGCTGCGGCGCGTGGAAGCGCGCATCCAGGACGGCAGGGGGAGAAGCCCGCAATGAGCGACATCACGTTCACCGGCGTCACCCGCGTGTTCCAGCGCGACGGGCGCGAGTTCCCGACGCTGGCGGGCATCGACCTCACGGTCGCCGACCGCGAGTTCGTCGCCATCGTCGGGCCCTCGGGCTGCGGCAAGACCACCTGCATGCGCATGGCCGCCGGCCTCGAGTTCCCGACCGAGGGAACGGTCGCCGTCGGCGGACGCACGGTAAAGGCGCCGGGACCGGAGCGCGCCGTCGTGTTCCAGCAGTTCGCGCTGTTTCCGTGGAAGTCGGTGGCGGACAACATCGACTTCGGCCTCAAGTGCAAGGGCATGGCGCAGGACGAGCGGCGCGGGCACGTCGACCGGATCATCGGCGTGATGGGGCTGCAGGGTTACGAGAGCGCGTTCCCGCACCAGCTCTCCGGCGGCATGCAGCAGCGTGTCGCGATCGCCCGCGCGTACGTGCTCGACCCCGACGTGCTGCTGATGGACGAGCCGTTCGGCGCGCTCGACGCGCAGACGCGCACCGTCATGCAGGAGGAGCTCGTGCGCCTCGCGCGTCGCAACCCGCGGACGGTGCTCTTCATCACGCACGCGGTCGACGAGGCGGTCTACCTGGCCGACCGCGTCGTCGTGATGACGCGGCGCCCCGGCACGATCCGCGAGATCGTCGACGTCGCGAGCGTGCGCGGGGCCGAAGGCTGGGACCGGCTCGAGCGCATCGAAGACGTGATGGACCAGGATTCGTTCGTCCACCTGCGCACGCACATCTGGCGGCTGCTGCGCGAGCAGCAGGCGCCCAACGACCACTGACGACATCCGGGCCGGCCGGGCGCGGCGGCGCACGCCCGGTGCGGAACGCACGAAACCACCGCCGTCGATCGAGGAGGAATCCATGAACCAGTCGCTACGCAACACGCTTGCCGCCCTCGCCCTCGCCCTGCCGCTGGGGGCGGCGGCGCAGGCGCCGCAGACGATCAAGGTCAGCTACCAGCCGGCCCTCTACTGGGCGCTGCCGTTCCACATCGCGACCGAGAAGGGCTGGTGGGCCGAGCTCGGCCTCAAGCCCGAGTTCAGCACGTTCCCCGCCGGCGTGCCGCAGATCGCGGCGTCGGCGTCGAAGTCCTGGGACGTCGGCGGCACCGGCTCGATCCCGGCCGTGCTGGGCGCCGTCCGGTTCAACCTGCAGACGATCGGCCTCACCAACGACGAGTCGCAGGGCAACGCGCTGCTCGCTCGCGGCGACAAGGCCGCGGGCTTCCAGCAGAACCCGGCCTCGATGAAAGGCCAGACGATCCTGCTCACCGCGAACTCGACCGGCGACTACGCGGTGCAGGCGTGCCTCGCCAAGGCCGGTCTGAAGAAGAGCGACGTCACGCTGAAGAACATGGGCCAGGCCGAGATCATCTCGGCGCTCTCGTCGAACGCCACCGAGCTCGTCGGCGTGTGGGCGCCCAACATCTACACGCTGGAGGAGAAGTCGGGCGCGAAGATGCTGTGCAACGGCAAGGACGGCGGCGTCATGGTCCCGGGGGCGCTGATCGTGCGCTCCGACTACGCGAAGGAGAATCCGCAGAACGTCGCGAAGTTCCTCGCGATCTACCTCCGTGCGTGGAAGTGGGCGAACGCCAACCGCAAGGACGCGATCGCGATGATGAAGAAGTTCTACGAGCAGGGCGGCGTGCAGATCTCCGACGCCGCGATGGCGCGCGAGTTCGACACCCGGCCGACGTTCGACCTCGCCGGGCAGCTGAAGGCGATGAACCGCGCCGGCGGCGCCTCGGAGATGGACGGCTGGTTCGCGAAGATCGCCGAGTTCATGAAGGGCGCCGGCTCGATCCAGGAAGCGCCGGCCTCGGCGAGCTACATCGTCGACGACTACATGAAGATGGTGGCGGCCGACCCGAAGCTCGCCGAGTTCGCCGGCCGCGACAAGTGAGGACGGAGGACGCAGCGTGACCACCACCTACGTCAAGAAGGCGGCGAAGACGCCGGAGTCCGAGACGGCGGCCGCGCAGGCGACCGTCGCCGAGATGCTGGCGGACATCCGCGCCCACGGCGAGGCGGCGGTCCGCCGGCACGCCGAGCGGCTCGACCGGTGGACCGGCGACATCGTCGTGCCGCCCTCCGAGATCGAGCGTCGCGCACGGGAGGTTCCCGATTCCGTCAAGCGCGACATCGAGTTCGCGACCGCCCAGGTGCGCGCGTTCGCCCTCGCGCAGCGCGACTCGATCCGCGAGTTCGCCGTCGAGCTCCACCCGGGCGTCACCGCCGGGCAGCGGCTGCTGCCGGTCAACGTCGCCGGCTGCTACGTGCCGACCGGACGCTACGCGCACATCGCTTCGGCGTACATGAGCATTGCGACCGCCAAGGCCGCGGGCGTGCCGACGGTGATCGCGTGCTCGACGCCGTACCGCGGCGAGGGCATCCACCCGTACGTGCTCTACGCCATGAAGGTCGCCGGCGCCGACGTCGTGATGACGCTGGGCGGCGTGCAGGCGATCGCGGCGATGGCCTACGGCCTGTTCACCGGCAAGCCGGCCGACATCATCGTCGGCCCGGGCAACAAATTCGTCGCCGAGGCCAAGCGGATGCTGTTCGGGCAGGTCGGGATCGACGTGTTCGCCGGGCCCTCCGAGGTGGCGGTGATCGCCGACGACTCGGCCGACCCGCTGCTCGTGGCTTCCGACCTCGTCGGCCAGGCCGAGCACGGGCACGAGTCGCCGGCGTGGCTGTTCACGACGTCGCGCGCGCTCGCCGACGCCGTGATGGCGCTGGTGCCGAAGCTCGTCGCCGAGCTGCCGCCGACCGCGCGCGACGCGGCCGGCGCCGCGTGGCGCGACTACGGCGAAGTCGTCGTCTGCGACACGCGCGAGGAGCTCGCGGCGGTGTCCGACCGCTACGCGAGCGAGCACCTGGAAGTGCACGCGCGCGACCTCGACTGGTGGCTTTCGCGCCTGACCTGCTACGGCTCGCTGTTCCTGGGCGAGGAGACGACCGTCGCGTTCGGCGACAAGGCGTCGGGCCCGAACCACATCCTGCCGACCAAGGGGGCCGCCCGCTACTCGGGCGGGCTGTCCGTGCACAAGTTCCTGAAGACGCTCACCTGGCAGCGAATGACCCGTGACGCCTCCCGCGAGATCGGGCAGGTCACCGCGCGCATCTCGAGGCTCGAAGGCATGGAGGGGCACGCGCGCACAGCCGACGACCGCCTGAGCAAGTACTTCCCGCGAGACACGTTCGACCGCGGCGAGGCGGTGAAGACCTGATGCAGCCGCGCGTAGCGAAGCTGTTCGACCTCGCCGGGCGCACCGCGCTGGTCACCGGCGGCAACTCCGGCATCGGCGAGGCGATGGCCACCGCGCTCGGCTGCGCGGGCGCGCGCGTGGTCCTGGTCGCGCGCCGCACCGTCGAGCTCGACGCGGCGGCGGCCCGGCTGCGCGCGCAGGGCGTCGACGCCCGCGGCGTGCCCTGCGACCTCGCCGACGCCGACGCGATCCCGCGTGCCTGCGACGCCGCGGGCACGGTCGACATCCTCGTCAACGCGGCCGGCATCAACCTGCGCCAGCCCTTCCCCGAGGTGACGGCCGCGGCGTTCGACCTGCACCTCGCGATCCACCTGCGCGCGCCCTTCCTGCTCACGCAG
>JAKLIE010000284.1 GCA_022709775.1 Pseudomonadota bacterium | reverse complement strand
AGCCCTGCCGCACCGAGCTCCGGGTGGCGCGGCGCGACGGGACGCTGTTCGACGTCGAGGTGCGCGGGGTCGCGATGCAGTACCGCGACCGGCCGCACGTGCTCGCGATCGTCCGCGACCTCACGCCGCAGCGCGAGGCCGAGCGCGCGCGCGCCGAGCTCGAGGACCGGCTGCGCCAGGCGCAGAAGATGGAGGCGATCGGCCGCATGGCGGGCGGCATCGCGCACGACTTCAACAACCTGCTGACGACGATCCTGGGCTACGTGACGCTCGCCGCCGAGGCGTCGCCCGACGCGCGCCTGCGGCGTTACCTCGACGAAGCCCGCTCGGCGTCCGGCCGCGCGCGCGACCTGATCGCGCAGATGCTCGCGTTCAGCCGCGGGCGCCGCGGCCGGCCCCGCCCGGTCGCGCTCGACGCGGTCGCGGGCGAGGTGATCCGGCTGCTCCGCTCGTCGCTCCCGTCGAGCGTGACGATCTCGACCGACGTCGCGCCGGAGACGCCCGCGGCGGTCGTCGACCCGGTGCAGCTCGAGCAGGTCGTGCTCAACCTGGGCCTCAACGCGCGCGACGCGATGGGTTCGCGCGGCGAGATCCGCGTGCGGATCGGGCGCGCGCGCCTGGGGGCGGAGACCTGCTCGAGTTGCGGGGGCCCGGCGTCGGGCGAATGGGTGGAGCTTTCGGTCGAGGACACCGGCCCGGGGGTGCCGCCCGGGGTGCGCGATCGGATCTTCGAGCCGTTCTTCACGACGAAGGAGGCCGGCCAGGGGACCGGGATGGGGCTCGCGACCGTGCACGGCATCGTGCACGAGCACGGCGGTCACGTACTCCTCGAGAGCGGCCCCGAGGGCGGCGCGCGGTTCCGCGTGCTCTTTCCCGCCGCGCAGCAGGCCTCGGATGCGGTCGACGCCGAGCGAGTGGAGGCGGCGGGGTTCCCGCGCGGGACGCTCGCCGGCCGCGTCGTGCTCGTCGACGACGAGCCCGCGGTCGCGGGCTACATGGCCGAACTGCTCACCCAATGGGGGCTCGCCGTGCGCACCTTCCTCGACCCGCGCGCGGCGCTCGAGGCGCTGCGCGACGACCCCTCGTTCGCGGATCTCGTGCTCACCGACTACACGATGCCCGGCATGTCCGGGCTCGAGCTCGCGCGTGCGTGCCGCGCGCTGCCGGTGAGGGCGCCGGTCGTGCTCTATACCGGGTATGCGGAAAGCACGCCGCGCGGGGCGCGGGACGCGGCCGGCGTCGCGGCCCTCGTGAGGAAGCCCGTCGATCCGGGCGCGCTGTTCGAGACGCTGCGCTCGCTCCTGGCCCGCGGCGCCTGACGGTCGCGCGGTCAGCGCGCCGTGCGGACGGTGGCCTGCCTCGCGCCCGAAGCGAGCGGCGGCATCGCCGCGTAGGTGCGGGTCTGCACCTGGCGGGCCCACAGCGTCTCGGTCTGCGGCGGCGCGTCGACGATGATCCACGGCAGGCCGACGCCGAAGGCGAGCGACGCCAGCACGACGGCGGCGAGGATTGCGAGCGCGCGGCGGACCGGATGCGCCGAGGGGGCATGGTGGAGGGTGGTTCCGTTCATGATGTCTCTGCCTGTCATCTTCGATGGCGGGAGCCCGTCCGAGGTTCGGTGCGGGATGCCGTCGATCGATGCGTTCATCTTGTGCTGCGAGGCGCACCGACGCGCCGTAACAACCCGCTGCTGCAGTGCGGAAAATTCGCGTAACCGACGTCGGAAGGAAGTCCTCCGGACGGCGTCCGGCGACCGCCCGACGGCCGACGTACGAATATGCCGCTGTGCTATAAACGCCCGATGGACGCCCTTGCGCGAGAGCCCGCCCGTCTCGTCCGCATCCCGGCCGGTGACAAGGGAAGGGCATGGCCGTGAATCCCGAAGCCGGTGCTCCCGCCGTACCGTTGGCGCCGGTTGCGCCCCCGGTCGGGGCGGCACCCGCCAAGGCGTCCGGCGAGCACGTCTCGCTGGCGTTCGCGGACGCCGAGGGCGCCGCCAGGTGGGCCGACGCCCTTCCGTTCGCGACGGTCGGGCAGGCATACGAGGGCCTCGTCGGCCAGATCCGGGCGGTCACGGCCGCGCCGTTCTCCGCGCGCGAGCGCGCGACCATCGCCGAGGTGCTGCGCGACCCCGCCGCCCACCTGCACACCGAGCTCGCGCGGCGCTACGCCGGCAAGCCGCAGCCGGCCATCGGGCGCGAGCGCGAGGCGGCCGATCAGGCGATCACGCTCTGGCAGTCGATGTGGGAGCTCTACTCGAGCTGCCTCAAGCCGCTCCTCGAGGGCGACAGCGAGCTCGCCGGCGTCAAGGCGAAGCTACTGCAGCGCGGTATCCACGTCGGCAAGCAGCTCGTTCTGGTCCACGGCCTCGCGCGCCGCGTGCCGCCTCCGTCGCTGTGGCAGGAGCTGCACGCGTACTACCGGCTCGCCGAGATGCTCGACTGCGCGGTGATCGCGGTATCGGACGACGCCACGCCCAACGCGGTCGGGATCTCCTGCTACTCGACCTACGTCCACGCGCTCCTGCTCGCGCTGGCCGACCCGTATGCGATGACGGTGAGGCAGATCGAGCTCACCGACCGCTGGCTCGCTCAATGGGCGCGCAAGGTGTTCCCGTACGCACAGCAGCGCGAGACCGAAGGCCCGGTGATCGTCGTCGACCTGGACGGCGCGTCTCCGGGCGTGCTCCTCGCGAGCGCGCCGCCGACCGCGCCCGGGTCGATGCGCTTCGGCTATCCCGGCAAGCTCGCGACCAGCGTGCGCGGACGCCTCAAGCGCCTCGCCGGAGGCGCGACGCCGGCGGAGCTCGCGCTCGGCAACGACCCGTCCGTCGAGCAGTCCGTCGCGCTGCTCTCCCACCTCGATGCCCACTGGTACCAGGCACAACGCCGCGACGATTCGCAGCACGCGACGATCGACGTCTGCGGAGGCGGCCTGCCGGGCGCGTACTTCCGCGTCGCGGGCCGGACCTTCGACCGCCAGGACCCGCTCGGGAGGCTCACCTACGCGAACTCGCAGCACCTCGCGACACTGGGCGCGCTGACCGACTACGATCGCCACAAGGAGGACGCCGAGCGGCGCTGGCCCTGGGAGCGCTTCGGGGGCCGCTACGGTTGGCGCGAGGCGCACGTCGCGCGCGCCGCGCCGACGCAGCACCGCTGGTTCCTCGAGCAGCTCGTCGTCGTCCGGGACGAGGAGCGCACGCGGGTGGGCACGCTGTCGCGCGTCTCGCTCGGTCCCGAGGGCGAGCTCGACGTCACGATGAAGCTGTGGCCGGGATCGCCGCGGACGCGCGCGATGCGCCCGTTCATGACGGCGCACTCCGACGATCCGCCCGTGCCCTCGATCCTGCTCGCCGAGACGCAGGAGGAGCCGGCTTCGCTGATCCTGCCGCCGCGCACGTTCTCGCCGGGCCGCACGCTGCGCTCGATGGACGCCGGCCCCGAGCGTACTTTCAAGCTCACGCGCCTCCTCCAGCGCGGCGCGGACTTCGAGCGCGTCGCGTTCGACGAGTCCTGATAGACCGGGGTCAGATTCAAATCCGACCCCGGGGTCGGATTTGAATCTGACCCCGGTTTGCATGAACCGCCTCGCCGCCGCCACGAGCCCTTACCTGCGCCAGCACGCCGGCAATCCGGTGGACTGGCACGAATGGGGCGACGAGGCGCTCGCGCTCGCGCGCACGCTCGACCGCCCGATCCTGCTCTCGGTCGGCTACGCGGCCTGTCACTGGTGCCACGTGATGGCGCACGAGTCGTTCGAGGATCCGGACGTCGCGCGCGCGATGAACGCGGGCTTCGTCAACGTCAA
>JAKLIE010000283.1 GCA_022709775.1 Pseudomonadota bacterium | reverse complement strand
CATGAGCGTGGGCACGAGCCGGGGCGGCCTGCCGCCCGATGCGCTCGTCGAGGACGAGGACGCGATCCTCGCCGACACGCGCCGCGTGATCGAGGCCTGGCACGATCCGGCACGCCACTCGATGCTGCGCGTGGGAGTCGCGCCGTGCTCGCCGTTCTCGGTGAGCCGGGACCTGATGCGCGAGTCCGCCGCGCTCGCGCGGAGTTACGGCGTGTCGATGCACACGCATCTCGCCGAGAACGACAACGACGTCGCCTACAGTCGCGAGAAGTTCGGACGCACGCCGGCGCAATATGCGGAGGACCTGGGCTGGGTCGGCCGCGACGTGTGGCACGCGCACTGCGTGAAGCTCGACGGCGAGGGCATCGGGCACTTCGCGCGCACCGGGACCGGCGTCGCGCACTGCCCCTGCTCGAACATGCGCCTCGCGTCCGGCATCGCGCCGGTGCGGCGGATGCGCGACGCGGGCGTGAACGTCGGCCTGGGCGTCGACGGCAGCGCGTCGAACGACGCGGGCCACCTCATCGGCGAGGCGAGGCAGGCCATGCTGCTGCAGCGCGTGGGGTCGGGGCCCGCCGCCATGACCGCGCGCGAGGCGCTCGAGATCGCGACGCTGGGCGGCGCGGCCGTGCTCGGCCGCGACGACGTCGGGGCGCTCGTCCCGGGCATGTCGGCCGATTTCGTCGCCTTCGACCTGCGCCAGGCGGGCTACGCCGGCGCGCTCCACGATCCGGTCGCGGCGCTCGTGTTCTGCGCGCCGTCGAACGTCGCGTGGAGCGTCGTCGACGGCCGCGTCGTGGTGTGCGAAGGGCGGCTCGCGACGATCGACCTCGTGCCGCACCTCGAGCGGCACAACCGGCTGGCGCGCGAGCTCGCAGCCGGCGGGTAGGGTTTCGGGCGCGGCAACGTCAGCGCCGCCGGCGGAGCCGCCGCCACGCGGCGGGCAGCAGCAGCGCGCCCAGCGCGGCCGCGAGCGATCCGGTCGGCCCGGGCACCGGCGCGGCCGGCGCGATCGGCGTGAGCGTCACGTCGTCGACGTAGCCGCCCACGCCGTCGCTCGTCCCCGACGCGCGGAACTCGATGGTCATCGCGGGGCCGGTCGCGGTCACCGCGTAGCTGTACCGCAGCCAGACCGCATCGGCGTTCGCCGACCCGTCGTGGGCGATGTTGGCGACGAGGTTGCCGTCGACGAAGACCTGGATCGCGTTCGTCAGGGAGCCCTGGCCAGGCCGGGGCGAGTAACCGAACGCCAGCAGGTACGGCGCGCCCGGCTGCGTGGCCACGGTCTGCGCCATGCCGCTGTTGTCGGAGCCGTCGAGCTCGACCAGCTGATCGCCGGCGAGCGCGGTCCCGGCCACGTTGCTCTGCACCTCGATGCCGGAGCCGGTGGTGATCGACCAGTTCGGGATGCCCCCCGGAAAGATGTTCCAGTTGCCGACGCCGAGCGCCGGCGACTCGAAGCTGCCATTCTGGATCAGGTTCTGGGCCAGTGCCGGCGCCGTGGCCAGCGCGGCGCATGCGGCAAACAGTCGTAGCAGGCTCGACATGGACCACTCCGCAGGTTTCGGATGGTCCGCACCCTACGCGCGACGAGGGCCTCGTGCAAGCCAGGCGACGAGGGCCGCCGGGCGGCGCTGATAGAATTTCCCGTTCGCATCGTCCCCGTTCCGGGAGGTTCGCTTGATTCGATGGGTTTCCCTGGCCATCGCCGCGACGCTTGTCGGCGCTCCCGCCGCCGCGCAGGTTCGCATCGGCCTGCTCGTGTCCGCCACCGGCCCGACCGCCGCGATCGGCGTCCCGCAGAAGAACACCGGCGACCTCCTGCCGCGCAAGCTCGGCGAGACGACGATCGAGTACATCCAGCTCGAGGACGGGGCCGACTCGACGCGCGCGCTGCAGAACGCGAAGAAGCTCGTCGCCGAGCACGACGTCGACGCGATGATCGGTCCCTCGACGACGCCCGCCGCGCTCGCGATCCTCGACACGATCGCGGAGGCCAGGGTGCCGCTGCTCGCCACCGTGGGCAGCTCGAACGTCGTCGAGCCCCTCGACGCGAAGCGCCGCTGGGTGTTCAAGACGACGCAGAACGACGACCTGATCGCCTCCGCGCTGATCCGCCACATGAAGAAGCACGGCGTGCGCACGCTCGGGTTCATCGGCTTCAACGACCCGTACGGCGAGAACTGGTTCAGGGTGCTGGGGCCCATGGCCGACAAGGAGGGCATCCGCATCGTCGCCTCCGAGCGCTACGCGCGCACCGACCAGAGCGTGACCGGCCAGTCGCTCAAGCTGATCGCCGCGAAGCCCGACGCGATGTTCATCGCCGCGGTCGGCGGTCCCGCCGTATTGCCGCAGGCGACGCTGCGCGACCAGGGCTGGAAGGGCCCGGTCTACCAGACGCACGCGGTCGCGACCGACGACTTCATCCGGCTGGGCCGCGACAAGGTCGAGGGGACGATCCTCGCCGCCGGGCCGATGCTCGTGATCGACGACGTCCCCGAAGCGAACCCGACGAAGAAGGTCGCGCGCGCCTACATCGACACCTACGAGAAGCGGTTCGGCGCGAAGCCCGCGACGTTCGGCGCGAACGTCTGGGACGGCTGGATCCTGCTCGAGCGCGCGATCCCCGTCGCGCTCAAGTCGGGAAAGCCGGGCACCGATGCGTTCCGGGCCGCGCTGCGCGACGCGCTCGAGCAGTCGCGCGAGGTCGTCGGCACGCAGGGCGTGTTCACGATGTCGGCGACCGACCACAACGGCATGGACGACCGCGCGCGAGTGCCGGTCGTCGTCCGCGACGGCCGCTTCCGGCTGTTGCCCGAGTAGCGGGGGCACCGGTGACGCGCGCCGAACGCCACGGGCCGACGGGCATCCTGCTCGCCGCGGGGGCCGCGCGGCGGTTCGGCGGCGACAAGCTCTCGGCGAGCCTCGACGACGGGACGCCGGTCGGCGTGGCCGCCTGCCGCGCGATGCACGCGGCGCTCGGCCGCGTCGTCGCGGTCGTGCGCCCCGGCGACGACACGCTCGCGTCCGCGCTCGCCGCGGCCGGCGCGACGATCGTGCACTGCGCGCGGGCGGACGAGGGGATGGGCGCGAGCCTCGCGTGCGGCATCGCCGCGACCGCCGACGCCGAGGGTTGGGTCGTCGGCCTCGCCGACATGCCGTGGATCGCGCCCGCGACGATCCGCTCGGTCGCCGACGCGATCGCCGCCGGCGCCTCGATCGCCGCGCCCGTGCACCGCGGCCAGCGCGGCCATCCGGTGGGCTTCTCGCCGGCGCATCGCGATGCGCTGATGGCGCTCTCGGGCGACGAGGGCGCGCGTTCGATCGTCGCGCACGGCGGCGTCGAGCTCGTGCGCGTCGACGTCGACGATCCGGGCATCCTGCGCGACGTCGACACGCCCGGCGACCTGCCGGGCTAGAGCGCCGGCGGCCAGAGCTCCGGCTGCGCGGCCGCCGGACGCTCGCTCGCGCGCGCCTCCCACCATGCGCGCAGTTCGGCCTCCTCGAGCGGCGGGCAGATCAGATAGCCCTGTGCCTCCTCGCATCCGTGGCGGCGCAGGAACTCGATCTGCGCCCGCGACTCGACGCCCTCGGCGATGCAGCGCAAGCCCAGCGAGTGCGAGAGCGCGATGATCGCCTGCGTGATCGTCTCGTCGTTGCGGTTGCGCTCGATGCCCTGCACGAACCGCTGGTCGATCTTGAGCCCCTGGATCGGCAGCCGCGCGAGGTAGGAGAGCGACGAGTACCCGGTGCCGAAGTCGTCGACGGTGATCGACACGCCCATCTGCTTGAGCCGCACGAGCGTCGCCACTGCCTTGTCCGG
>JAKLIE010000282.1 GCA_022709775.1 Pseudomonadota bacterium | reverse complement strand
ACGGACCCGGCGGAACCCGTGGGGCGTCCAGTGCCCGGCGTCACTATCGAGATCGTCGACGCGGAGCGCGAGCCGGTCGCGTCGGGCGAGGTGGGCGAGATCCGCGTCCGTGCGGCCGGGATGATCGACCACTACGTCGGCGACCCGGTGGCGACGCGCCGGCACTTCGACGGAGGCTGGTTCTACCCGGGCGACCTGGTGCGCGCGCTGCCGGGCGGGGCGCTGTCGATCCAGGGACGACGGGACGACATGATGATCCTGAACGGCATCAACATCTTCCCGGCCGAGGTCGAGCGGGTGCTCGAGGCGATGCCCGGCGTCCGCCACGCCGCGTGCTTTCCGCTGCGGTCGGGCGTGCACGGGGAGATCCCGATCGCCGCGGTCGAGCTCGTCGATCGGGACGCGGTCGGCGCGGACGCGATCATGACGTGGGCGCGCGGGCAGCTCGGCGTGCGCTCGCCGCGCAAGATCATCGTCGTCGACGAGCTGCCGCGCAACGCGCAGGGCAAGATCGCGCGGCTCGAGCTCGCGCGGCTCGTCGCGCCAGACGCCTGAGCGGCCCGCCATCGATCCGAAGGAGTCCCGGATGTCGCCATCGCGCAGGAACGTGCTGC
This sequence comes from Pseudomonadota bacterium, assembly GCA_022709775.1. Next base: position 3,216 of record JAKLIE010000282.1, on the reverse strand, counting down.
ATCTGCTGGCGGTCGGCGCGCTCGTCGGCAGGCCGCGCCTCGTCGTCGCGCAGCAGCCCTCGGCTCTGATGCGCAGCGCGCAGCCGCTCAGGCTCGTCCAGGGGTTCCCGCCCGGCGGCGCGGTCGACCGGGTCGCGAAGGTGCTCGCGCCGGAGCTCGCGCGCGAGCTCGGCCGCCCGGTGATCGGCGAGTACCTGACGGGGGCAAACGGGATCCGTGCGATCCGCGCGGTCGTCGACACGACGAGCGATGCCGACGTCGTGCTGTTCGCGACGTCGGCGATCGCCAACCGCAGCGACCCCACCGTCGCGGCGAGCCGGATCGAGACGCTGAAACCCGTCATCATGACGTCGACGACGCCGATGGCGCTGGCGGTGCGCGCGTCGCTCGGCGTGGACGACGTCCGGGCCTTCGTGCGACGCCTGAAGAGCGATCCACCGTTGAGCTACGGCTCGTCGGGCGCGGGCAACGGCACGCACATCGCCGCGGCCGACCTCGTGAACCGGGTCGGGGGCAGGGCGATCCACGTGCCCTACCAGGGCTCGCCGCAGGCGCTCACGGACCTCGCCGGCGGGCACATCGACTTCGCGACGCTCGGCGTCAGCGCCGCGCTCGCGCAACTGCCCTCGGTGCGCCTGCTCGCGGTCACGACGGCGCAGCGGACCCGGCTTCCCGGGTTCGAGGGGCTGCCGACGATCGCGGAAACGGTGGCGCCGGGCTCCGACATCAGCCTCTGGCAGGCGGTGCTCGCCCCGGCGACGTTTTCGGAGGCGTCGTGCGCGGACCTCCAACGTCGGTTCGACGCCATCCTCGGGCTCGAGCGCGTCCGGGTCGCGCTCGCGATCGCCGGCGCGGAGCCGGTCGGCGGCTCGTCCGAGAGCGCGGCGGCGCTCATCCGCGCCGAGGTCGAGCGCTTCGCCGCGATCGTAGGCAAGTGAATCGATCGGTTGCCGGGCCGCCCGCGGCCGATCGCCCGACCGCGCCCGCCGGCGCGGCCGGCGTTCGCCGACAGGGTGCCGCGCGCTATGCGAGCAGGACGAGGTTGTCGCGGTGGATGAGCTCGGGCTCGTCGACCCAGCCCAGGATCGCCTCGATCTGCGCCGACGGCTGGCGCAGGATGCGCGCAGTGTCGGCGGCGCCGTAGTTGGCGAGACCGCGCGCGATCTCGCGGCCGTCGGGCGCGAAGCAGCCGACGACCTCGCCGCGGTCGAAGCTGCCCTCGACGGCGACGACGCCGATCGGCAGCAGGCTCTTGCCCTCGCGCGCGAGCGCGCGCACCGCGCCGGCGTCGAGCCGGAGTCGCCCGGCGAGCTGCACGTGGTCGGCGAGCCACTGCTTGCGCGCCGCGAGCGTCTGCGACTCGGCGACGAGCTGCGTTCCCACGACCTCGCCTGCCGCGAGGCGCGTGAGCACCTCGCTTTCGCGCCCGCACGCGATGACGGTCGCCGCACCCGAGCGCGCGGCACGCTTCGCCGCGAGAACCTTGGTCAGCATTCCGCCCCGGCCGATCTCGCTGCCGGCGCCGCCGGCCATCGCCTCGAGCGCCGGATCGCCGGCCTTCGCGGTGCGCACCAGCGTCGCCGCGGGGTCGCGTCTCGGATCGGCCGTGTAGAGCCCCTCCTGGTCGGTGAGCAGCACGAGCACGTCGGCCTCGATCAGGTTGGTGACGAGCGCGCCGAGCGTGTCGTTGTCGCCGACGCGGATCTCGTCGGTCGTCACCGTGTCGTTCTCGTTGACGATCGGGATGACGCCGAGCGCGATCAGCGTGCGCAGCGTGCTGCGCGCGTTGAGGTAGCGCCGGCGATCGGCGAGGTCGTCGTGCGTGAGCAGGATCTGGGCGGTGTGCAGGCCGTGACCCGCGAACGCCGTCTCGTAGGCCTGCACGAGACCCATCTGGCCGACGGCCGCCGCCGCCTGCAGCTCGTGGATCGCCTTCGGCCGGGCCGCCCAGCCCAGCCGCTGCATCCCTTCGGCAATGGCGCCCGACGACACCAGCACGACCTCGCGGCCCTCGCGCCGCAGCGCCGCGATCTCGGTCGCCCAGCGCGCGACCGCCGCGTGATCGAGCCCGCGCCCGTCGTTGGTCACGAGGCTCGACCCGACCTTGACGACCAGTCGGCGCGCGTCGGCGACGACCGATTTCATTCTCCCTCCGGGGGCGGCGACGCCGCACGCCGACGGCGCGCGCGCACCGGCGCCGGCGTCAGCACGGCCGGCGCGTCCTCCGTGGCCGCGGGCGGCGCGAGCTCCGCGGGGTGCGCGTCGAGCCAGTCCTGGATCGCGTAGGTGAGCCCGCGGCATCCGTCGCCCGAGATCGCCGCGATCGCGAAGACCGGTCCCTTGTAGCGCATCGACTTCACGAATGCGGCGACGCGCGCCTCCCGCTCGTCCTCGGGAACGAGGTCGAGCTTGTTCAGCACGAGCCAGCGCGGCTTCTTCGCGAGCGACTCGTCGAACTTCTTCAGCTCCTTCGCGATCGCCTTCGCGTCGCGGACCGGGTCGGCCTCGGGGTCGAGCGGCGCCAGGTCGACGACGTGCAGCAGGAGCCGCGTGCGCGCGAGGTGGCGCAGGAAGCGCAGCCCGAGGCCAGCCCCTTCGGCGGCGCCCTCGATCAGTCCCGGGATGTCCGCGACGACGAAGCTGCGGCGCTCGTCGGTGCGCACGACGCCGAGCGACGGCGCGAGCGTCGTGAACGGATAGTCGGCGACCTTCGGACGTGCGGCCGAGACCGCGCGGATCAGCGTCGACTTGCCCGCGTTGGGCATGCCGAGGAGCCCCACGTCGGCGAGCACCTTGAGCTCGAAGCGGATGCGCCGCGATTCGCCGGGCTCGCCGGGCGTGTGCTGCCGCGGCGCGCGGTTGGTGCTCGACTTGAAATGGAGGTTGCCCAGGCCGCCCTTGCCGCCGCGCGCGAGGACGGCCGTCGCGCCGTCGGTCGCGAGGTCGGCGACGAGCTCGCCGGTGTCGGCGTCGCTGATCACGGTGCCGACCGGCACGCGCAGCACGACGTCCTCCGCGCCCCTGCCGTACTGGTCGGCGCCGCGGCCGTTCTCGCCACGCCTGGCGCGGTGGATGCGCGCGTACCGGTAGTCGATCAGCGTGTTGATGTTGCGGTCGGCGATCGCGTGGATGGTGCCGCCCCGGCCGCCGTCGCCGCCGTCGGGGCCGCCGCGCGGCACGAACTTCTCGCGGCGGAACGACGCGGCGCCGTTGCCG
>JAKLIE010000281.1 GCA_022709775.1 Pseudomonadota bacterium | reverse complement strand
ACCGAGACGACGAGCCTCGATCCGATGGCGGCCGAGGTCGTGGGCCTCTCGTTCGCGATCGCGCCCGGGAAGGCGTGCTACGTGCCGGTCGCGCACCGCTACGCCGGCGCGCCCGACCAGCTCTCGCGCGAGCACGTGCTCGGCGCGCTCGCCCGCTGGTTCGCCGATCCGGAGGCGAGGAAGCTCGGCCAGAACGTCAAGTACGACCAGCACGCGCTCGCGAACCACGGCATCGGGCTCGCCGGCGTCGCGCACGACACGCTGCTCGAGTCGTACGTGCTCGAGGCGCACCGTCCGCACGACATGGACAGCCTCGCGTGGCGCCACCTCGACTGGAAGACGATCGCGTACGGCGAGGTCGCCGGCAAGGGCGCGTCGCAGATCGGCTTCGATCAGGTCACGGTCGACCGCGCGACCGAATACTCGGCCGAGGACGCCGACGTCACGCTGCGCCTGCACGAGGCGCTGCACCCGCAGCTCGTCGCCGAGCCGAAGCTCGAGCACGTCTACTCGGCGCTCGAGATGCCGGTGCGCGAGATCCTGTTCCGGATGGAGCGCACGGGCGTGCTGATCGACGCGGAGCTGCTGCGCGCGCACAGCCGCACGCTGGGCGAACGCGTCGTGGCGCTCGAGCAGCAGGCGTACGCGCTCGCCGGCGGGCCGTTCAACCTCGCCTCGCCCAGGCAGCTGGGCGAGGTGCTGTTCGAGCGCATGAAGCTGCCCGTCGCGAAGAAGACCGCCACCGGCCAGCCGTCGACCGACGAGGAGGTCCTGCAGGAGCTGGCCGCCGACTACCCGCTGCCGAAGGTGCTGCTCGAGCACCGCGCGCTCTCGAAGCTCAAGTCGACCTACACCGACAAGCTGCCGCAGATGGTGAATCCGCGCACGGGTCGCGTGCACACGACGTTCTCGCAGGCGACCGCGGTGACCGGCCGCCTCGCGTCGTCGGACCCGAACCTGCAGAACATCCCGGTGCGCACCGAGGAGGGGCGGCGGATCCGCGAGGCTTTCATCGCGCCGCCGGGCCGGGTGCTGGTGTCGGCCGACTACTCGCAGATCGAGCTGCGCATCATGGCGCACCTGTCGGGCGACCATGCGCTCGTCCGGGCGTTCCTCGCCGGCGAGGACATCCATCGCGCGACCGCGGGCGAGATCTTCGGCGTGAAGCCCTCCGAGGTGACGGCCGACCAGCGCCGCTACATCAAGGCGGTGAACTTCGGGCTGATCTACGGCATGGGCGCGTTCGGGCTCGCGCAGCAGCTCGGCATCGAGCGCGGCGCCGCGCAGCAGTTCATCGACAGGTACTTCCAGCGCTACCCGGGTGTGGCCGGGTACATGCAGAGGACGCGCGAGCTGGCGCGCGAGCAGGGATACGTCGAGACCGCGTTCGGGCGCCGGCTGTGGCTCACCGACATCAAGGCGGGCGGCGGGCCCCGTCGCGCGGCGGCCGAGCGCGCGGCGATCAACGCGCCGATGCAGGGCACCGCTGCGGACCTCGTGAAGCTCGCGATGATCGCGGTGGCCGCCTGGATCGACCGCGAGCGCCTCGGCACGACGATGCTGCTGCAGGTCCACGACGAGCTCGTGCTCGAGGTGCCCGAGCAGGAGCTCGCGCGCGTGAAGCGCGAGCTGCCGCCGCTGATGACCGGCGTCGCGACGCTCTCGGTGCCGCTGGTGGTCGACGTCGGCAGCGGACCCAACTGGGAGCGCGCGCACTGACGTGCGGCGCGGGATGCGCACGATGGCCACCGACCTGCAAACCCCGTTCGACGCCGCGGTCGTCGTGATCACGAAGCGCACCGGAACGCTCGTCGGGGCGGTGCGTTCGGTCTGGGCGCAGCGGTTCGACGGGCGCGTGCAGGTCGTCGTCGGCGTCGACGGCCCCGGCGCGGACCGCGAGGCGCTCGCGGCGCTCGCGCGCGAGGTGCCCGCGAGCATGGCGCTCACCGTCGTCGACCCCGGCTACTCGACCGCGCGGTCGCGCGGCGGCCTCTACGCACCCGACTCGGGCGGATCGCTGCGAACGGCGCTCACGCTGCTCGCCAACGCGCGGCACGTCGCCTACCTGTCCGAGGTCAACCGGCATGCGCCCGACCACCTCGCGGACCTGAAACGCACGATCGCGGACCGCGCATGGGCGTACGCGCTGCGCTGGTTCGTCGATGCGCGCACGGGCGAGGTGATCTGCCGCGACGACTGGGAATCGGTGGGGCCCGATCGCGGCGTCTACGCGAAGAGCGAGGGCGGCTACGTCGCCACCGACACGCTCCTCATCGACAAGTTCGCGTGCCACGGCGTGATCGCGGCGTGGGCCGACGCCGACGCGCAGGGTCGCGGCGACGACCGCCGCTTCTTCCGGGCGATCCGGGGGATGCCGCACGCGGCCACCGGCGAGCCGTCGGTGTACGCGGCGATCCGCCTCGAGCAACAGCACCCGTTCATGCTCGCGCAGTTCCGCGCGCATGGCGTGGTCCTCGAGCGCCACATGGCGCTCTCCCCCGAGCTCAAGGCGCGGATCGCGCACGCGGCGGAAGCGCAGCGCACGCACGCCGAGGACGCACGAAACACGCTCTCCGTCGGGGGCGTCGACTTCGCCATGAAGCCCCGCCCTCCGGGTTCCTGATCAGGCGTCGAACGTCTCCCGCCAGCTCGCGTACCAGCTGCCCGCCATCACGGGCGCGAGCACGATCCAGCCCAGGCCGAACGGGATCGACGCGACGATCGCGAGCCCGATGCCGATGAGGCCGTAGACGAGCGTCGCGCCCATGTTGACCCAGCAGGCGCGGAAGCTCTTCTTCATCGCGGCGATCGGCTCCTCGCCGTTCAGCACGATGAGCGGCGGCGCGAACCAGTAGGCCATCGTCAGCGCCGCGACGGCGACCAGCGCGAGCGGGACGAGCACCAGCGCGACCAGCCCGATCGACGACAGGAGCGCCGTGCCCATCTGCGACGGATCGGACGAGAACGCGGAGAACAGTCCGGCGCCGCCGGCGACGCCGAGCACGACGGCGATCACGCCGATCCAGAGCACGAACATCGCGCCCAGGTAGATCAGGCCGACGATGAAGAGCGGCATGAAGCGCCCGCCGGAAAACCCCTCGAACAGGTGGCCCAGCGTGAGCGGTCGCCCTTTCGCGAGCGCATGGCAGCCGAGCACGATGCCGCCGCCGAAGACGGGCGCCAGCACCGATTCCGCGATGCTTCCGACGATCGGGACGAACGCGAGCCCCACCAGGATCAGCACGAGCACGACGATCGTCGCGATCCAGAGGCCGGGCGCGGCCATGAACACCTGCCAGCCCTCGCCCCACCATGCGGCGCCCTGGCCCGCCGGCAGCTTGCGAGGTTCGCGCCGGCCGGGGCCGGACGGCGCACCGGTGCCGGAGGGCGGCGCCGTCGTTGCTGGAGGGAGCGATCTCGCCGGTCCGGGCTGCGTCGTCTCGTCCATCCTGTGCCTCCGCTCAAAGCGGCTACGGTAGCACGCACCCGCCCGATTGCGCGCCGGTCGGAGGGCGGCGCGCGGTCGAGGCAGCGTATCGTGTCCCGGGCTTTCGCGCCGGGGGCTTGCATCCCGGCCGCGGTGCCCCCACGCTCCGTCGTTCCCCCGCCGAACAGCGAATCGAGCATGGACGCCCTCTCCGAATCCCTCGTCGCGCACGGCGCCTGGCTCGTCGGCCTCAACGTCCTGCTGCAGCAGATCGGCCTGCCGATCCCCGCGGTGCCGACGATGATCGTCGCCGGTGCGCTGGCGGCCGCGTCGCGCCTGTCCGCCCCGGGCGTGTTCACGCTCGCGGTCCTTGCGTCGGTCGTCGCCGATCTCCTCTGGTACTGGGCG
>JAKLIE010000280.1 GCA_022709775.1 Pseudomonadota bacterium | reverse complement strand
GTTCCTGACGGCCGACATCCGCAACTGCCGCGTCGTCATCATCGACCCGGCGACGCAGAAGATCGTGACGCAGTGGGGCAAGACCGGGCGCACGCACTGCTACCACAAGCCGCCGCAGTACCTGGGCTCGCCCAACGGCGCGACGCCGATGGACAACGGCGACATCCTGATCAGCGAGATCCGCGGCGCGTGGATCACGCGCATCACGCGCGAAGGCAAGGTCGTCTGGGACATGCCCGCGCCGCACGTCCGATACCCGTCGGACGCGTTCCCGACGGTCGACGGCAGGCAGGTGATCGTCGCCGACTTCGTGAAGCCTGGCCGGGTCGTGATCTTCGATCCCGCGACGAAAAAGGTGACCTGGGAGTACTACGTCGCGAAAGGGGACGGGATGCTCGATCACCCGTCGCTCGCGCGCGAGCTGCCCGACACCGGCGACATCCTGATCGCGGACGACCTGCGCCATCGCGTGATCGTCGTCGACCGCGCCACGAAGAAGATCGTCTGGCAGTACGGCGTGACCGACACGCCGGGCCATGCGCCGGGCTACCTCTACTACCCGGACGGGTTCGACATCGACCTGTTCCGCGACTGGCGGGGAGCTGCCGCGACCCGCTGATCGGGCACCGCCTCGCGACCTCCGCGCCGGGAACGTGGATCGATCCACGTTCCGGGAGGAACGCTCGCTGCCGCGACTAGCTGCGGAACAGCCAGCCGCCTTCCTTCGCGTCGAAGTCGAGCAGCAGGATCGCGCCGGGCCCGAGCGTGACCGTCGCTTCCTTGACGTGGGTGAACGCGCCGCCCGGCGCGTCGCCCAGCTTCGCGACCACGCGGTGCTCGCCCGCCGGCACGTTGACGCGCCGGTAGAGCGTCGAGCTCAGGTCCTTGGCGAGCCCCGACGGGGGCACCGTCACGTCGACGATCGTCTTGCCGTCCAGCTCGACGTTCACCGTGACCGGGACACGCTCGCGCGGGCACACCGTCGCGAGGCGCATGTTCGGCGCGAGCTTCGCGAGCTCCTCCGCGGAGCGTTCGCGGCAGGCTTCCTTGCGCTGGCCCGCGTGCTGCAGCGAAACCTTGACGAGCGCGGTGTCGGGCGGCAGGTGGCGGTAGGGCGGCGACGTCGAGAAGTACGCCAGCACCGCGATGAACGCCGTGTAGCCGAGCGCCTGCCCGGCGTAGCTCACGACCTTGTTGACCGGATGTGCACCCATCGCTTCAGGCTCCCCCGAGCTTGACGAGCTCTTCCGCGGGCGTCGCCTTCGCGAGATGCGGCGACAGCCGGAACGCATCGGAGAAGCAGTCGTTCGGATCCATGCCGCGCGCGCGGAACGCGGGATGCGCGGCCTCCACCATCGCCACCGAGCCGCAAGCGTAGACCTGGTGGCCGGCGAGCGTCGGGAAGTCGGCGAGGATCGCTTCGTGCACGAGGCCCGTGCGGCCCGTCCAGCCGTCCTCCGGCTTCGCCTCGGACAGCACCGGCACGAACGTGAAGGTGTCCGGATGCTCGCGCGCCCACCGTTCGCACAGCTCTCGCGCGTACATGTCGCGCAGCGACCGCGTGCCCCAGTAGAGGACCATCTTGCGCTTGAGCCCCGTCGCGAACGCGTGCTCGACCATGCTCTTGACCGGCGCGAAGCCGGTCGCGCCGGCGACGAACACGATCGGCTTCGACGAGTCCTCGCGCAGGAAGAACGAGCCCAGAGGCCCCTCGAAGTCGACGATGTCGCCGACCTTCATCTCCTCGAACACGTGCGTCGTGTAGCGCCCGCCCGGCACGCGGCGGATCTGCAGCTCGATCGTGGAACCCGCGCCCGGGGCCGTCGCGAACGAGAAAGCCCGCTTGACGCCGTCGGGCATCACGATGTTGACGTACTGGCCCGCGTAGTAGAGCAGCGGCTCGTCGCCCTCGACCGCGAGGTGCACGACCATCACGTCGTCGGCGGCCTTCGCCATCGACACGACCTTCGCGCGCCACGCCTTCGGCCTGAGGCCGCCGGGCAGCTCGACGGGAACGTACTCGACCTCGATGTCGGTCAGGGGCGTCGTGATGCACGCGAGCACCTTTCCGGCGCGCCGCTCCTCGTCGGACAGCACGGACGTCTGGTACGGGCCGAGCTCGACCTCGCCGTAGAGCACCGTGCACTTGCACTGGCCGCAGCCGCCGTTGCGGCAGTCGTACGGCATCCTGATCTCTTCGCGCAGCACCGCCTCGAGGATGGTTTCGCCGGGTCGCGCGGGCACGATCCGGTTGTCCGGGCGCACCGCGAGGTGGCGGACGACCTTCGAGCCCCGCTTGGGCGGGAGCCAGGGCAGCGCGAGCATGAACAGCGTGCCGCCGCCCATCACCACCCAGAGGACCGCCGGCCCCCACGAGTAGAGCAGCGCGAGCGCCGGCAGGTAGTACCAGTCGAACGCGATCTCGGTCGGCGCGCTCGCCAGGTCCGCGGGGGCGAGCGACACGGCGGGCTTCACGATCGACAGCACGACGAGCGCGATCGTGAACGGGATCGCGATCGACCGCGGCGGATTCGTCTTCGCGCCGGGGACGCGCTGCGTGTGGATCCAGAGGATCGCGAGCACGGCCAGCGGGAACCCGATGTGGATGAACGACAGCAGCGAGAAGAGCCGGTCGTTGACGGCGCCGGGCGTGATGAAGTTGCGGACAAGCGTGCCGTTGAAGATCGGCAGCCAGTCGAGCCATTCCGCCGTCGCGACGACGACGAACTGCGCCAGCCGGTCCCACGGCAGCATGTAGCCGTTGACCCCCGACATGTAGACGAGCCACAGAAGCACGACGCCGGTCACCCACGAGAACCAGCGGAACGCGCGGTAGTGGTCGAAGACGAAGTGCCGCACGACGTGCAGCAGCATCGTCAGGATCATCCCGTCGGACGCGTAGCGGTGGAGGCTGCGGAGGATGCCCCCGACCCAGCGCTGGTCGTGCGTGATCGCCTCGACCGACGAGTGGGCTTCGGAGACGCCGGTCGAGAAGAACGCGTAGAGATAGAGACCGCTCGCGACGACGATCCAGAGCAGGTAGTAGCTGATCGCCCCCAGGTAGTAGAACGGGTTCGACGCCTCGCCGAAGGCGCGGTTGAACAGCTTTTCGACCGCCAGGAAGGCGGACTGTCCTGCGTGCTGGATGAGTCGGAGCATCGGAAGGGGCCTCGGCGGTGCGCCGCGATTTCCGCATTGTGCCGGAACGCGCGCCCAAAAAAAGCCCGGCCGCAGACGGAGGCAATGCGCCCGGGCCGGGGGGTCGAATCGGTTACAGTCTCAGAGCATGATGCGCCCGGCGGCGCAGCCGCGAATTGATCTGGATTAGGCGGGACGCGCGTCGTCGCCCGGCGGGCCGCGTCGGCGGCGCGACGCCGAGATCAGGTACCAGAGCGTCCCGATGACGATCGTCGAGCCGGTGAACAGCTCGATGAACAGGCCGTAGTTCAGGCGGTAGCGCCCCGCGCGCGGGTCGTAGACGGTGCAGAGCACCCGGACGCGCTCGATCCAGCTCGCGAAGTCGTCCTTTGGTGCCGGCGTGCCCAGCACGAGCTCGCGCAGCGGCGCGACGAACATCGGCAGCTCGAAAGCATCGCCGTAGACCTGGCGGTAGATGCGTCCGTCTGCGTCCACGATCGACGCCTGGATCACGTGATCGAAGCCCGCGGCGGTTGCCGCCACCGTCATCCCGAACTCGGCCAGCAGCCGCTCGACGTCGGCCGTGCGCGGAGCAACGAAGATCCAGTCCGCGGTGTCGATGCCCTGTTGTCGCGCGAATGCGGCCAGCGCCTCTGGCGTATCGAACGGCTGGTTGAAGCCGACGGAAACCACTCGGAAGCTGCCCGCGCCGAG
>JAKLIE010000028.1 GCA_022709775.1 Pseudomonadota bacterium | reverse complement strand
AGCTCGGGGGCCAGGACGCGCGCGACGTGCGCCACCGAGCCGCCCGGCGGGAATCCGACGACGAGGCGCACCGCGGCGCTTCGATGGGCCTGGGCAAGCGCGCCCGCGCTCCGGAGCGCGAACGCGGCCGCTCCGGCGAGCGCACCCGCGATCGCCCTGCGCCGGCCGCCACGACCGCCCCCGCGTCCGCGCGAACTCCGCTCCAATGGCTCCCCCGCCCCGGCGGCGACGGTCGGACCCGGAGGCCTCGACCGGCGTACCGCCCTGTTCGAAAGTATATCGGCATCGCCAGTCGCACCGGACCGCGCTCGAGGACCTCTCCTGCGCGAATCGGCGCCGCGGGCTCGCGATGGTCGCCGGGATACGACGCAGACAGGACCGCGCCCCCCGTGCACGACACGTTCAACGCTGCATCCGGCGCCGGAACCGCTCGGCCTCCGCGCGCTGCACGCGTTCCGCATCCTCGGGCGTTCCCGATACCACCTCGGCGCCGACGTCGGCGAGCGCGGCGCGCACGGATTCGAACGCGAGGATCTCGCGGAACCGGGCGTTGATCGTCGCGACGTCGGCATCCGGCACGCGCGAAGGCGCGAACACCGCCTGCCAGAGGCTGAAGTCGAACCCGGGCGCGATCGTCTCCGCGATCGTCGGCAGCCCCTCGAGCCCCGGCAGCCGCGATCGCGACCGCGTCGTCACGGCGATCATCCGCACCGCCGCCTGCTGCGCGAGCGCAGGGGTCGCTCCCATCGTCAGGAAGTCGATGTGCCCGCCCATCAGGTCGCCCAGCGCGGGGGTCGAGCCGCTGTACGGGACGTGGACCGCGTCGATGCCGAGACGCTCGACCAGCTCCGCCGCGCACAGGTGCGTGCCGTTGCCGACGCCCGCCGACCCGTAGGTCGTCCCGGTGCGCATCGGCAGGTAGCGCGCGAACTCGCGCGCGTCGTGCACCGGCAACGAGGCGCGCACGACGAGCACCAACGGCGTGGTCGACGTGAGAATGACCGGCCGCAGCGAAGCAGCGCCCGCAGCGTTGTCGGGATGCGCGATCGCCGAGCTCGCGAACAGCAGCGTGTCGCCGTCGGGCTCGCTCGCCGACACGCGCGCGATCGCGCGGGCGCCGTTCGCGCCCGGGACGTTCTCGACGATGGCGGCGCGGCCGGCCGACCGGGCGAGTTCGGGCGCGAGCACGCGCGCCACGCGGTCGGACACGCCCCCGGGCGCGAATCCCACCACGAGCCGCACCGTTCCGGCTCGCGCCGCCTGCGCGAGCGCATCGCGGCCCCGGATCGCCATTGCAGCCGCGCACGCGGCCGTTCCTGCGACGAACCTGCGCCGCGCGAGACGTCGCCGCCCGTCCGGACTCTTTGCCACGGTGCCCCCGTTCACGCGGCCGTGCCGCGAAGCGTCGGCAGGGTCCTCCGAGTGCTGCGGCAACCCAGTATAGCGGCGTACGGGAGTGCGCAGGCGCGCAGGCGGAGGCACGAGCGCCTCCCGCGCCGCCGGACCGCACCGTTCGTCGGCTCCCGGCGCCCGCGCCCGGCGCCCGCGGCCTTTCGGCGGGAAATCCGCCGCGGTGTCGTACCATCCGGCCTTCGGCGTCCGCGCGCCGTCGCGCGCCACCCGACGATCGAGCCATGACCCGCGTCCTCCACCGCCACCTGCACCGCAAGCCCCCCGTTGCCGTCGGCGGCGCCGGCATGTACCTGACCGACGCCGAAGGCCGCCGCTATCTCGACGCCTGCGGCGGCGCCGCCGTCTCCTGTCTCGGGCACGGGCACCCGGACGTCCTCGCGGCGATCCACGAGCAGGTCGACAAGCTCGCGTACGCGCACACGAGCTTCTTCACGACCGAAGTCGCCGAGACGCTGGCCGACGAGCTCGTGCGCACCGGGCCCGCGGGCACGAGCCACGCCTATTTCGTGAGCGGCGGCTCGGAGGCGGTCGAGGCCGCGCTAAAGATGGCGCGCCAGTACTTCGTCGAGATCGGGCAGCCGCAGCGTTCGCACTTCGTCGCGCGGCGCCAGAGCTACCACGGCAACACGCTGGGTGCGCTCGCGGTGGGCGGCAACGAATGGCGCCGTCGCGAATTCGCGCCGCTGCTGATCGACGTCACGCACGTGGCCCCCTGCTATCCGTACCGCGACCTGCGCGAGGGCGAGACGCCGGAGGCGTACGGTCGCCGCCTCGCCGCCGAGCTCGACGAGGCGATCGTCGCGGCGGGTTCCGGCCGCGTGATCGCGTTCGTCGCGGAGACCGTGGGCGGCGCGACCGCCGGCGTGCTGACCCCGGTACCGGGGTATTTCCGCGCCGTGCGCGAGGTGTGCGACCGCCATGGCGTCCTGCTCGTCCTCGACGAGGTGATGTGCGGGATGGGGCGCACCGGCACGCTGCACGCCTGCGAGCAGGAGGGCGTGGTCCCCGACCTGATCACGATCGCCAAGGGCCTGGGCGGCGGCTTCCAGCCGATCGGCGCGGTGCTCGCACAGCGGCACCTGGTCGAGGCGATGTCGCAGGGCAGCGGATTCTTCCAGCACGGCCACACGTACCTCGGCCATCCGGTCGCCTGCGCGGCGGCGCTCGCCGTCCAGCGCGTGATCGAGCGCGACGGCCTGCTCGCTCGCGTGCGCTCGTCGGGCGCGGCGCTCGAGGCGATGCTGCGCGCGCGCTTCGGCAGCCACCCGCACGTCGGCGACGTCCGCGGGCGCGGTCTCTTCTGGGGCGTCGAGCTCGTGCGCGACCGCGCGACCAAGGCGCCGTTCGACCCCGCCGGCCAGCTCCACGCGCGCGTCAAGCACGAGGCGATGGCTCGCGGGCTCATGACCTACCCGATGGGCGGCACGATCGACGGACGACGCGGCGACCACATCGTGCTCGCGCCGCCGTTCATCGCGGGCAACGAGCACCTGGGCGAGATCGTCGAACGGCTCGCCCCCGCGATCGACGCCGCCATCGCGTCCCTCTGAGCCACCGCACGTCGTCGTCCACCCGCAAGGAAGGAGAACAAGATGAAGCGAACCACCCTCGCCGCCTCGCTCGCCGCCGCGCTCGCGCTCGCGGCGTTCGGCGCTCCCGCGTCCGCGCAGCAGAAGTTCGTCACGATCGGCACCGGAGGCGTCACCGGCGTCTACTATGCCGCCGGCGGCGCGATCTGCCGGCTCGTCAACAAGGACCGCGCGAAGCACGGCATCCGCTGCTCGGTCGAGTCGACCGGCGGCTCCGTGTTCAACGTCAACACGATCAAGGCGGGCGAGCTCGACCTGGGCTTCTCGCAGTCCGACGTCCAGTACAACGCGACGAAGGGCCTGGCCCAGTTCAAGGACGGCGGTGCCTACGGCGACCTGCGCTCCGTCTTCTCGGTGCACCCCGAGCCGTTCACCGTCGTCGCGCGCAAGGAGGCGAACGTCAGGTCGTTCGCGGACTTCAAGGGCAAGCGCTTCAACGTCGGCAACCCGGGATCGGGCACGCGCGCGTCGATGGAGGAGCTGCTCGTGGCGCTGGGCTGGAAGATGGGCGACTTCTCGCTCGCCTCCGAGCTCAAGGCCGACGAGCACGGGCCCGCGCTGTGCGACGGCAAGATCGACGGCTTCTTCTACGGCGTCGGTCACCCGTCCGCGAACATCCAGGACCCGACGACCTCGTGCGGCGCGCAGCTCGTTTCGCTCACCGGGCCCGCCGTCGACAAGCTGATCGCCGACAAGCCGTACTACGCGAAGGCGACGATCGCCGGCAACCTGTATCCGAACAACCCGAACCCGACGGTCACCTACGGCGTGCTCGCCACGGTCGTCACGTCGAGCAAGGTGCCGGCCGACACCGTGTACGCGGTCGTGAAGGCCGTGTTCGACAACTTCGACGAGTTCAAGAGGCTGCACCCGGCGCTCGCGTACCTCACGCCCGAAGGCATGGTGAAGGACGGCAACTCCGCACCTCTGCACGAAGGCGCCGCGCGCTACTACCGCGAGAAGGGCTGGATCAAGTAACGGACCGAGCCGCCCGTCGATCCCCGTTCGGTGTCCGCACGGAGATCGACGGCAAGGCGACTGTCCGCGGCGGCCGACACGCGATGGCCACGACCCTGCAGGGCGGCCCAGGGAGGCCGCCGGAACGGAGTTCGCCGTCCACCCCGGGCTCATCATGACGACCGACATCGAGAAGGCGTCCGCCGAGCTGCAGGAGCTCGTCGCGAAGGCGGACACCGGCGCGCGCAAGCCCGGCGGACCGACGGCGACGCTGATCTTCGGCGTCGCGCTCGCCTGGGCGCTGTTCCAGCTCTGGTACGCGTCGCCGCTTCCGTTCGCGCTGCGCATCGGCATCCTCAACGATACCGAGGCGCGCGCGATCCACCTCGCGTTCGCGCTGTTCCTCGCGTTCCTCGCCTGGCCCGCGTTCGCGGGCTCGCCGCGCGACCGGGTGCCGATCGTCGACTGGGCGTTCGCGTTCGCCGGCGCGTTCGCCGCCGCGTACCTGATGCTGTTCTACCGCGAGCTCGCGACGCGGCCCGGCCAGCCGACGGCGGCGGACATCGTCGTCGCGACGACGGGTCTCGTGCTGCTGCTCGAGGCGACGCGCCGCTCGGTCGGCTGGCCGATGGCGCTGCTCGCCGCGCTGTTCATCGCCTACAGCATGGGAGGTCCCCTGCTGCCGGAAGTGCTCCAGCACAAGGGCGCGTCGCTCAATCGCCTGCTGTCGCACATGTGGCTCACGACCGAGGGCGTGTTCGGCATCGCGCTCGGCGTGTCGACCGGCACCATCTTCGTCTACGTGCTGTTCGGCACGCTGCTGGACCGCGCCGGGGGCGGCAACTACATGATGCAGGTGAGCTTCGCCGCGCTCGGCCACCTGCGCGGCGGGCCGGCGAAGGTCGCCGTCGTCTCGTCGGCGCTGAACGGCATGATTTCGGGCTCGTCGGTGAGCAACGTCGTGTCCGGCGGCATCTTCACGATCCCGCTGATGAAGAAGGCCGGCTACGGCGGCGTCAAGGCCGGCGCGATCGAGACGATGTCGTCGGTGAACGGCCAGATCATGCCGCCGGTGATGGGCGCGGCCGCGTTCCTGATGGTCGAATACGTCGGCGTTCCCTACTCGGAGATCGTCCGCAACGCGATCCTGCCCGCGACGCTCTCGTACATCGGCCTCTTCTACATCGTGCACCTCGAGGCGCTGAAGCTCGGGATGCAGCCGATCCTGCAGCGCCACCCGCGCGGCTTCAGGGACGCGGCGATCCGCACCGGGCTCGGCATCTCGGGCACGATAGTCGTCGTCGGCGCGCTCTACTACCTGCTCGCCGGCGTGAAGGCCGCGTTCGGCGGCGCCGCGGCCTACGTCGCCGGCGCCGTCGTCGCGGCACTCTACGTGGGCGCCGCGTGGATGGCCGCGAAGTGCCCGGACCTGCCCGAAGACATCGACATCGAGCAGCCGCGAGCGCTCGAGACCTGGCCCGCGGTCAAGGCCGGGCTGCACTTCCTGCTGCCGATCGGCATGCTGATCTGGTGCCTGATGGTCGAGGAGATGTCGCCGTCCCTCTCGGCGTTCTGGGCGATCGTCGCGTTGATCGCCCTCATGGTGACCCAGCGGCCGCTCATCGCCGCGTTCCGCGGCATGCCGGCGCACGGCACGTGGATCACGGGCTTCCGGGACGTGGTGCACGGTCTCGGCGACGGATCGCGCAACATGATCGGCATCGGCGTCGCGACGGCGACGGCGGGCGTCGTCGTCGGCGCGATCACGCTCACGGGCCTCGGCCTCAGGATGACGGAGTTCGTCGAGCTCGTCTCGCAGGGCAACGTGATCGTGATGCTGCTGTTCATCGCGTTCGTGTGCCTGATCCTGGGACTCGGCGTGCCGACGACCGCGAACTACGTGCTCGTCGCCACGCTGATGGCGCCGGTCGTCGTCGAGCTGGGCGCGCAGGCCGGCCTCATCATTCCCCTCATCGCCGTGCACCTGTTCGTCTTCTACTACGGGATCATGGGCGACATCACGCCGCCGGTGGGCCTCGCGACGTTCGCGGCGGCGGCGATCTCGGGCGAGGATGCCATCGCGACCGGCATCCAGGGTGCGATCTACGCGCTGCGCACCGTCATCCTGCCCTTCATATGGATCTTCAATCCGGCGCTGCTGCTCATCGACGTCGACAGCGTCGGCGAGCTCGTCGTCGTCGTGGGCGCATCGACGCTCGCGATGCTCGTCTTCGCGGCGGTCACGATGAACTGGTTCCGCGTCCGCTGCCGCCTCTGGGAAGCGGTCGTGCTCGCGCTCGCCTGCGTGCTGCTGTTTCGCCCCGACTTCTTCATGGACTTCGTGGCGCCCGAGTACACGCACCTCCCCGCATCGAAGGCCTACGACGTCGCGCGCGACCTGCCGGCGGGCGGGCGACTCGTGATGGTGATCGCGGGGCAGACGATCGAAGGCGACGACGTGACGAAGACGGTCGCGCTGAAGCTCGGCGCCGCCGGCGACGACGGGCGCAAGCGGCTTGCCGAGGCGGGCCTGACGCTCGCGGGTCTCGGCGATTCGCTCAAGGTCTCCGGCGTCAAGTTCGGCTCGCGCGCGCGGAAGTCCGGGTTCGAGCAGGGCTGGGACGTCGCGCGCGTCGAGGTGCCGTCGGACCGTGCGTCGCCCCACTGGTTCTACCTGCCCGCGCTCGCGCTGGTCGCGCTCGTCTGGTGGTCGCAGGGGCGCCGGATGACGCCCGCGCCGGCCGCACCCGCGCATGGCTGACGCCGACGTCCGCATAGCGCTCATCCACGCGCTCGCGCATTCGATCGCGCCGATCAACACCGAGCTCGCGCGCGCGTGGCCCGACGCGAAGCGCATGAACCTGCTCGACGACAGCCTGTCGGCCGACCTCGCGGCGAGTCCCTCGGGCCTCGACGAGCGCATGACCGGGCGCTTTCTCGCGCTCGCCGATTACGTGTTCGGCACGGGCGCCGCCGCCATCCTGTTCACGTGCTCGGCGTTCGGGCCGTGCATCGACGCGGTCGCGAGTCGCTGGCCCGACAGGCCGGTGCTGAAGCCCAACGAGGCGATGATCGACGACGCGGTCGCGCTCGCTCGCGCGGGCGGGCGCCGGGTCGCGCTGGTCGCCACGTTCGCGCCGACGCTCGCTTCGATGCCTGCCGAGTTTCCCGGCGACGTCGAGATCGTGCCGGTGATGGTCGAGGGGGCGATGGACGCGCTCGACCGGGGCGATGGCGACGCGCACGACCGGCTCGCGGCCGACGCCGTCGCGCGCGCCGTCACGATGCCGGTCGACGCGGTCGCGCTCTCCCAGTTCAGCCTCGCGCGCGCGGCGGACGCGGTCTCGCGCGCGACCGGGGCACCTGTCCTGACGACGCCCGGTTCGGCGGTGCGCGCGTTGCGCGTGCGGATCGGGGTCCGCCAGGGAATCTCTGCCTGACCTCACGGCGCGCGCGGGCTGCGCCGAGCTTCACCGGTCGCGCAGCGTCCCGCCGTCCCCGAAGCGCAATACCCGGCCGCCTGCCGCGCGCGCGTCCGCCTCGTCGTGCGTGACGAGCAGGATCGGGATCGCGCGCTCGAGCGCGTGGTCGAACACGAACCGCCGCACGCCGTCCCGCAACTGGGCATCGAGCTTGTTGAACGGCTCGTCGAGGAGCAGCGCGCGCGGTTCGGCGAGCAGCGTGCGCATGAGCGCCACGCGCGCGCGCTGGCCGCCCGAGAGCGTCGCCGGATCCCGGTCGGCGAACCCGGCGAGGTCCGCCTCGGCGAGCGCGGCGTCGATCCGGGCCCGCCGCTCGAGGCGCCCCCGCACCCGCTCGTGCAGCGCGAAGGCCAGGTTGCCGCCCACCGACAGATGCGGAAAGAGGAGGTCGTCCTGGAACAGGATGCCGATGCGGCGGCGTTCGGGCGGCCACGCCGTCACGTCGTCGCCGCCGACGAGTACTCGGCCCGCCGCAGCGAACGGCGGGCCGATCGAGCCCGCGACATAGGCGAGCAGCGTCGACTTGCCGCAGCCGGACGGCCCCATCAGCGTCACGCATTCGCCCGCGCCGACGACGAGATCGAGGCCGTCGACCAGGGCGCGACCGGCGAGCGCGATGCGCACGCCGACGAGCGAGAGCGCGCCGCCGCTCACGTCGCGCCCCCGGCCCGGGCCGCGCCCCATCGACCCGGCAGCAGCACGGCGAGCGCGTAGACGACGAGCGGCACGAGCGCCTGCACGAACGCCCATGCGCCGATCACGCGGCGGTCCGCGCCCGCCGCGAGCGTGACCGCCTCGGTCGTCAGCGTCGGGACGAGCCCGTTGCCCGCGAACAGCGTCGGCAGGTAGAGACCCGCGCTCACCGAGAAGGCGACCGCGCACGCGATCGCCAGCGGCTTCGCGAGGAGGGGCAGCTTCACGGCAGCGAACACGCGCAGCGGCGACGCCCCGAGGCTCGCCGCGGTGCGCGCGTAGCGCGGGTCGAGCGCGCGCCACGAATCGGCGAGCGACAGGAACAGGTACGGCAGCACGTAGATCAGGTGCGCCCACGCGACCGCAGCGAGCGTGCCGTCGGCGTTGCCGCGCACGAGCAGCACCTGCGCGCCGAACAGGAAGGCGACCTGCGGCACGAGCAGCGGCAGGTAAAGGAGCGAGAGCGCCGGCGGCGGGCCGGCGCGAGGGCGACGCTGCTCCGCCTCGAGGCAGGCGAGCGACAGCGCGAGCGCGACGAGCGTCGCGAGCGCGCCCACGACGATCGTGTTCCACGCCGGAGCAGCGAGGTCGCCGGCGCGTCGCACCCATCCATCGAGCGCGATGCCGGCCGGGAACGCGTCGGGAAAGCGCCACTGCGTCGCGACCGACCAGAGCGCCATGCCCCCCGTCGCCGCGCACGCCAGCGCGCCGAGGGCGGCCACGGTCGCCGCCGCTCCACCGATGAGCGGCGTCAGTGCGGTCCTGCGTCGTCCGCGCGCGACGATGCGCGCTCCGGCAGCCGCGACGAGGCGCTCGAGCGCGAGCCAGGCGACGATCGACGCCGCGACGACGACGAGCACGAGCGTTGCCGCGGCGGCGGCGGGAAACCACATCCTGACGTCGGCATCGGCGAGCCAGCGCACCACCAGCACCGCGAGCGTCGGCGGATTGCCCGGCGCGAGGATCAGCGCGACGTCGACGACCGACAGCGAATACGCGAGCACCGCGAGCACCGGCAGCCGCACCTGGCGCCAGATCTGGGGCAGCACCGCGCGCACCCACGCCTCGCGCGAGCCGTAGCCGAGCGAGCGCGCGAGCGCCAGGTGCTCGCGCGAACGCACTTGCGCGAGCGCGGCCGTCGTCATCAGCACGAGGTACGGGACCTCCTTGACGACGAGGCCGAGCACGAGCGCGGCGCCGGACGGATGGCCGACCGTCGCGACGTCGGGCGGCACGTCGAAGCCGGTGAGCCACGGCGAGAGGATGCGCGCGATCCATCCCGACGGCGCGATCACGAATGCCAGGCCGATCGCGAACGCCGAGTGCGGCGTCGCGAGGATCGGCGCGAGCCAGGCCGCGGCGCGCGGTCCCCACGCGCGCCCCGCGGCCCACGCGCAGAAGCCGAACGCGAGCAGGGCCGAGACGATCGTCGCGGCGAATCCCGTCGTGATCGTGAGCTCGAGGCTCGTCGCGAAACCCGGCCACGCGGCGAGCTCGCGCCACGCGTCGAGCGTGAAGCCGCCGCCGCCGATCGCGGGCAGGTAGCCGAACGCCGGCGCGATCGTGCCGGCGAGCCCCGCGGCGATCGGAAGGGCGAACGTCGCGACCGTGAGCGACGGCGCCCAGGCAAGCGCGCCGGCTCGTCCCGCGTTCACTTCGTGTACCGGCGCTCCCACTCGGCCGCGATCCGCGTCATCCACGACGGGTGGGGCTCGAGCAGCGTCGTGCCGAGCTCCGCGTTG
>JAKLIE010000279.1 GCA_022709775.1 Pseudomonadota bacterium | reverse complement strand
TGCGCGCCGGGCTACGGCGCGCGACTTTCGCCCGGGTCACCGTTTGAGCATCCATTCGTGCGCCGGGTCGTTGTGGAAGTGCCACTGGCGCTTCGGGCCCGCCATCACGTTCAGGTAGTACGACTCGTAGCCGTGCGGCACGACGACCGGATGGTAGCCGCGCGGCACCATCACGACGTCGCGGTCCTCGACCGCGAGCGACTCGTCGAGCGAGCGGTCGTCGGTGTAGACGCGCTGGAACGCGAAGCCCTGCCCGGGATTCAGGCGGTGGTAGTAGGTCTCCTCGAGCTGCGTCTCCTGCGGCGCGGCATCGGTGTCGTGCTTGTGGGGCGGATACGACGACGAGTGCCCCGGCGGCGTGCGCACCTCGACGACGAGCAGGTGCTCGGCCGCCTCGGTCTCCGGCAGGATGTCGCAGACGTAGCGGGTGTTGGAGCCCGTGCCGCGCACCGCGCGCTTCATCGTCGCGGGATCGATCACGCGGGGGGGGAGCTTGCCGCCGCCGGGGGCGTTCGCGACGCCGATCTCCGCCGTCGTGCGCGCCGCGACCTCGACGCCCGCACCATCGGGCAGGTAGAGCGCCCAGGGCGGGAGGTCGTCGAACACGCTCTCGCGCCCGCCGAGGTCGCGCCACTCGCCCCGACCGGCGCGCACGTCGACGCGGCCGGACAGCACGACGATGCACAGCTCGCGCCCGGGCATGTCGATCGCGGTGCGCTCGCCGGGCGCGAGACGTTGCGCGCGGAAGCCGACGTAGCGCCAGCCCGCGGACGCGGGCGTCACGTCGACGATGGTCGGCCCGCTCTTCGCGGCCTTGACGAGCAGGCTCGCATGTCGTCCATGCCCAGCCTCGCGCACTGCGTGCGTTTCGGCGCCCCCTGGAAGGGGGGGAGCGCCTCGGGGCGGCCCGGCGGCGCTCACCGCGCGTGCTCCCGCGGCGGGTGCGCGACGAGTGCGTCGACGATGCCCCGCAGCGTCCTGAATCCCTTCTCCGCATACTCGAAGCTCGGGGCGACCGTCGGGTCCTGTTCCGCCTCGACGACGAGCCAGCCGCGGTAGCCGTGGTCGTGCAGGATGCCGAGCAGCGCCGGGAAGTCGATCGCGCCGTCGCCGGGCACCGTGAACGCGCCGTTGATCACGGACGTGAGGAAGCTCCAGTTGCGATTGCGCGCGAGCCGGATCACGTAGGGCCGCACGTCCTTGCAGTGGACGTGGCAGACGCGCGCGACGTGCTTGCCGAGCATCGCCACCGCATCCCCGCCGGCGAACGTCATGTGCCCGCTGTCGAACAGGAGACCCACCTCGTCGCCGGTGACCTCCATCAGCCGGTCGACGTCCGCGGGCGTCTCGACGTACGCCCCCATGTGGTGGTGGTAGGCGAGGCGCACGCCGCGGGCCAGCAGATGGCGGCCGAACTCGGTCAGCCGGCCTCCATACTCGTTCCACTGCCCGGGGCGCACGAAGCGGGGCCGCTGGCAGAGCGGCGCGGCGGCGCCCTGGATGCTGTCGGCGACCTCGCCGTAGACCATCACGGTCGAGCCGTTCTTCGCGAGCAGGTCGAGGTGCGGGCCGACGGCCTCGATCTCCTCGGCGACCGTGCGGCGCGCGAGCCGTCCCGAGTACCAGCCGGACACGCACGCGAGCCCGTGCCTGCCGAGCACGCTCGCGAGCGCCTTCGGCTCGCGCGGGAACTTGTTGCCGAGCTCGAAACCTTCGTAGCCGATGGCCTTGCCCTCGGAGAGCGCCGTCTCGAGCGGCGTCTCGCCGCCCAGCGACGGCAGGTCGTCGTTGCTCCAGGAGATCGGGTTGATCCCGATCCGCACATCGAGTCCGTGCGTCATGGCTGCTGCTTTCGCCGGCCTTCGTCGTATCGCGTGCGCGCGTCGCGCACTTCGGCCCGCCCCGAGACCTCCGGCACCGCGACCTCCCACCACCACCCGCCTTCCTCGATCGTGCGCCGCGGATCGGTCTCGATGCACACGACCGTCGTCCGCTTCGCCGCGCGCGCCCGGGCGAGCGCCGCCTCGAGCTCGGGGATCGACTTCACGTTCTCGGCGCCCGCGCCGAGCGATCGCGCGTGCGCGGCGAAGTCGATCGCCGGCGGACCGTCCGGTCCCTGAACGCAATCGGCCAGCAGATTGTTGAAAGGCGCACCGCCGCACGCCTGCTGCAGCCGGCTGATGCAGCCGAATCCGCGGTTGTCCAGCACGACGATCGTGAGCTTCAGGCCGAGCATCAGCGAGGTCGCGATCTCGGAGTTCATCATCAGGTAGCTGCCGTCGCCGACCGTCACGACGACCTCGCGGTCCGGCCGCGCCATCTTGACGCCGATTCCGCCCGCGATCTCGTAACCCATGCACGAGTAGCCGTATTCGACGTGATAGCCGCCAGGCACCGACGTGCGCCAGAGCTTGTGCAGCTCGCCCGGAAGCGTTCCCGCCGCACACACGACGATGTCGCCGTGCGGCGAGTTCGCCGCCGACCGCTGCACGGCCCCGATCACCTCGCCGTCGCACGGCAGCGCGACGTCGCGCACGCCGGTGACGCGCGCGAGGTCGGCGCGCCAGCGCGCGGCCTCGTCGGTCGCGCGCGCGCGCCAGGCGTCGCCGGAGCGCCATCCCGCGAGCGCGGCCGAGAGCGCCTCGAGGCCGCGCCGTGCGTCGGCGCGAAGCATCGTGCCGTGCCACTTGAGCGCATCGAAGCCGTTGACGTTGAGCGACACGAGCTTCGCCTGCGCGAACAGCGTGTGCGAGCCGGTGGTGAAGTCCTGGAGCCGCGTGCCGACCGCGAGCACGCAGTCGGCCTCGCGCGCGAGGGCGTTCGCCGCGGGCGATCCGGTCACGCCGATCGCGCCCGCCTGCAGCGCGTGGTCCCATGCGAGCGAGCCTTTGCCGGCCTGCGTCTCCGCGACCGGCACGCCGTGCGTCTCGGCGAAGCGCTTCAGCGCGTCCGTCGCGAGTCCGTAGAGCGTCCCGCCGCCCGCGACGATCAGCGGCTTGCGCGATCCGCGCAGTGCGGCAACCGCGTCGGCGAGCTCCTCGTCGATCGGCGGCGGCGCGGCGAACCGCACGGGCGGCGGCGCGAAGAACGCCTCGGGCCAGTCGTACGCCATCGTCTGCACGTCCTGCGGCATCGCGAGCGTGACGGGGCCGCACAGCGCGGCATCGGTCAGCACGTGCAGCGCGCGCGGCAGCGCGGTCAGCAGCTGCTCCGGGCGGACGATCCGGTCGAAGTAGCGCGACACGGGCCGGAAGCAGTCGTTCGCCGAGATCCCGCCGTCGTGGAAGTCCTCGACCTGCTGCAGGACCGGGTCCGGCGCTCGCGACAAGAAGACGTCGCCCGGAAGGAACAGAACCGGCAGGCGGTTGACGTGCGCGAGCGCCGCGGCGGTCACCATGTTGGTCGCGCCGGGCCCGATCGACGTCGTGCACGCCATCATCCGACGGCGCATGTGCGCCTTCGCGTAGGCGATCGCGGCGTGCGCCATCGCCTGCTCGTTGTGCGCGCGGTACGTGGGCAGATCGCCGCGGTGCGCGTACAGCGCCTCGCCGATGCCGGCGACGTTGCCGTGGCCGAAGATCGCCCAGACGCCGCCGAACAGCCGCTCGCCCCCTTCGACGCGCAGCGCCGCGAGCCAGCGCACGAGCGCCTGTGCGGCGGTAAGGCGGACCGTCCCGCTCATCGCGCCCCCCACCTTCCACCGGGGTCAGATTCGAATCTGACCCCGGTGTTGGCTCCGCGCGCTTCTCGCCACGCGTCGACCAGCCGCTCGAACGTCTCGCGCACGCGCGCCTTGAACGCCGCATCGTCGATCTCGTTCGCGAGCCAGGCGCGGGCCGGCGCGTTGAAGATCGTGCGT
>JAKLIE010000278.1 GCA_022709775.1 Pseudomonadota bacterium | reverse complement strand
AGCTACATCGCACGGGACGCCCACGGCATCAATCCGGGCCGGGGCAGGATACGGATCGCGCTGGTCGCCGACGAGGCCGAGTGCGCCGAGGGCGTCGACCGGATCGTCCGGCTCGCGCGGCGCATGTAGCCCCGACGTCCGCCTGCCCCGTCCTGTCCCCCGGTTCGCGGTTTCGTCCGGCGCCAGGGCGTTTCGTCGCCAGCGACGGCGACCCCGGGCCGCCGGCTCTAGAATCCGCGCCCATGGCCGATCTCGCCCGTTCTTCCGCCCCCCGCGCGACGATCGGCGCATCGCTCGCCCGCGGGCTCAAGGCGTCGTGGACCACGATCGCGCTGATCGCGACGATCAACACCGGGCTCGCCGGCGTCCTCTGGATCGACGATCCGCGACCGTTCTGGCACCCGCTGGTCGCGGTCCAGATCTACGGCTTCATGATCGGCTACTGCGTGAACGTCGCGAGGCCCTGGGAGAGCGAGCGTCCGATACGGACGCTCGCGGCCGCCGTCGCCGTCGGCGCCGTCGTCGGCGTGATCCTGGTGATCCTGGTGAAGGGCTACTCGTGGGAGTACGTCGCCGAGCGACGCAAGCAATTCGGCCTCAATCTCGTCCTCGCGTTCTTCAACGGGATGGCCGTCAGCCTGGTCTTCCACGTCCGGCTCGCGGCCGCCCACGCACAGGCGAGGCTCGCGCGAGCCGAGGCCGACCGGCTGCTGCTGTCGAAACAGGCGATCGAGGCCGAGCTCAAGCTCATGCAGGCGCAGGTCGAGCCGCACTTCCTGTTCAACACGCTCGCCTCCGTGCAGTTCCTCACCGAGACCGACCCGCCCGCCGCCCATCGGCTGCTGGGACACCTGATCGCGTACCTGCGCACCGCGCTGCCTCAGCTGCGCGCGTCGTCGACGACGCTGGGGAAGGAGCTCGAGCTCTGCGAGCCGTACCTCAGCATCCTGCGCACCCGCATCGGTTCCCGGCTCTCGTTCTCGATCGACGTGGCCGACGGGCTGCGCGCGCATCCGTTCCCGCCCAACCTGCTGATCTCGCTCGTCGAGAACGCCGTGAAACACGGTATCGAGCCTTCTGCGGACGGCGGCACGATCACGATCGGCGCGCGTCGCGAAGGCGATCGTCTGGTCGTCGACGTCGTCGACACCGGACGCGGGATCGTCGAGTCCCGGGCGCGCGCGGGCGGCGGCGTGGGGCTCGCCAACGTACGCGAACGACTGGCCGCCTTGTACGGGCCGCGCGGTCGGTTCACACTCGTGCCGGTTGAGCCGCGCGGCACCCGCGCCACGCTCGAGATCCCGATCGACGCTCCGTCCTGACCCCATGCCGACCGCACTGATCGCCGAAGACGAGCCGATGCTGAAGGCGCAGCTCAAGGCCCGCCTCGCCGAAGCGTGGCCCGAGCTCGCGATCGTCGCCGAGGCCGAGAACGGGGAGGAGGCGGTGATGCTCGCGAAGGAGGAGCAGCCCGACGTCGCGTTCCTGGACATCCGGATGCCGCTCCTGACCGGCATCGACGTCGCGAAGGCGATTGCCGGAGGCCCGCACGTCGTGTTCGTGACCGCCTACGACGAGTACGCGGTCGCCGCCTTCGAGGAGGGGGCGGTCGACTACCTGCTGAAGCCCCCGACGCCCGAGCGGATCGCGAAGGTCGTCGCGCGCCTGAAGGCCCGGCTGGGCACCCCGCCCGTCGACCTCGCCGCGCTGCTCGAGCGCCTGGCCGCGCGCGAGGTCCCCGGCACGACGCTCAAGTGGATCCGCGCCTCGCTCGGCGCCGCGATGCGGATGATCGCGATCGACGACGTCCTCTACTTCCAGTCGGAGGACAAGTACACCAAGGTCGCGACGGCGGAAGGCGACGCGCTGATCCGCAAGCCGATCAAGGAGCTCTACGACGAGGTCGACCACGAGCAGTTCTGGCAGGTCCACCGCGGCACGATCGTGAACCTGCGCGCCATCGCCAAGGTCGAGCGCGACTGGCGCGACCAGCCGATCCTCACCCTCAGGGACCGGACCGAGAAGCTGACCGTGTCGCGCACGTTCGCGCACCTCTTCAAGGCGATGTGACGACGGGGTCCGGAGGCGCGCGATCGCGTAGACTCGCGCCGTGCGACTGATCGCCCTCGCCGGACGGCACGCGACCGCGGTCATGGCGGCCGGGGTGCTGCTCGGTCTCGCCGTCCCGCCGCTCGCGACGCTCGCGCGGCCGCTCCTCGTTCCGACGCTGCTGATCCCGCTCGCGCTGGCGCTCGTCCGGCTCGAGTGGGCCGCTGCGGGCGCATGGCGCCACCGTCCGGGCGTGGTCGCCGCGCTCCTCGTCTTCATCCTCGGCGTCTCGCCATTGATCGTCTGGGCGATCACGCGGTTGCTCGTCCCGCTCGGATTCCCCGATACGCTCGCGCAGGCGCTGGTGCTGATGGCGGCGAGCTCGCCGATCGTCTCGAACGTCGCGATCGCGCTGATCCTCGGCCTCGACGCGCCGCTCGCGGTCGTCGTCGTGCTCGCGGGCACCGCGCTCGTTCCGCTCACGCTGCCGATCGCCGCCGACGCGCTGGTCGGCGTCTCGCTCGAGATGCCGCTCGTCGAGTTCATGGGCCGGCTGCTCGCGCTCGTCGGCGGCGCCTTCGCCGCCGCATGGCTGATCCGCCGCCTCGTCCCCGCGCGCACGCTCGAAGCTCGCCGCGAATTCCTCGACGGCCTCGCCGTCATCAACCTGCTGCTCTTCGGGCTCGCGATCATGGACGGGGTGACCGCGTACGCGATCGCGCGACCCGGTTACGTCGCGCTGGCCATCGTCGCCGCCTACGCGTTCAACCTGCTGCTGCAGGCGGCGGGCGGCCTGGCATTCCGCGGCCTGGGTACGACGCGCGCGCTCACCGTCGCCCTGCTCGCGGGCAACTGCAACATGGGCCTCGTGCTGGTCGCGCTCCAGGGGGGCGCGAGCTTCGACGTCACCGTGTACTTCGCATTGGCGCAGATTCCGATGTACACGCTGCCCGCCCTGCTGAAGCCCGTCTACGCGAGGCTCACCGCCGCCAGGGCGCCGCCGCGGTAGAATGAACGGTTTACGGCAACCGCCCCGAACCACGATGACCGCCCTGCAAGCCACGATCGACCGCGCCTGGGAAGACCGCGCGAGCCTTTCGCCGTCCTCGGCGCCGCCCGAGGTTCGCGATGCGGTCGCGCACGTCATCGCCGGGCTCGACGCCGGGCGCCTTCGCGTCGCCGAGAAGCGCGACGGCGCCTGGACGACGCATCAGTGGATCAAGAAGGCGGTGCTGCTGTCTTTCCGACTCGCCGACAACGCCGCGATGGGGCCGCCGCCCGAGCGCGCGCCGTTCCGCTTCTACGACAAGGTGCCGACCAAGTTCGCGCGCTTCGACGACGCCGCGTTCGCGCATGCGGGCGTGCGCGTCGTGCCGCCGGCGGTCGCCCGCCGCGGCGCCTTCGTCGCGAGGAACGTCGTGCTGATGCCCTCGTACGTCAACATCGGCGCCTACGTCGACGAAGGCACGATGGTCGACACCTGGGCGACGGTCGGCTCGTGCGCGCAGATCGGGAAGAACGTGCACCTGTCGGGCGGCGTGGGCATCGGCGGCGTGCTCGAGCCCGTCCAGGCGAATCCGACGATCATCGAGGACAACTGCTTCATCGGCGCACGCTCGGAAGTCGTGGAGGGCGTGATCGTCGAGGAGAACTCGGTGCTCGGCATGGGGGTGTTCATCGGCCAGAGCACGAAGATCTACGACCGCGCGACCGGCGAGACCACCTACGGCCGCGTGCCTTCCGGGTCCGTCGTCGTCGCCGGGAGCCTGCCCGCCGCCGACGGCAGCCACAGCCTCTACTGCGCCGTGATCGTGAAG
>JAKLIE010000277.1 GCA_022709775.1 Pseudomonadota bacterium | reverse complement strand
GCGGGGTCAGGGGGCGAAGCGTACGGCGCCGTCGTCGTCGACGACGCGCGTCGCGCGGCCCGTGCGCCACAGGTGGTTCAGGTGCGCGATCGCCTCGCCGGTGGCGAAGAATCGCTGCTGCAGATCGAGCGGGCGCCGGAAGAGCACCGGGACCAGGTCGCCTGCCGACCGGGGCGCGTGCGCCGCGGCCAGCGCCTCCTCGAGTTCTGACAGGCGAGCCTCGTGGTGCGCCCGGAGCTCGGCGACGCGCGCGGCGATGCCGCGGAACGGCATCCCGTGCGACGGAAGAACGAGCGTGTCGCCGGGCAGGCGCTCGAACGAGGCGAGCGACGCGAGGAAGCGGCCCAGCGGATCGCCTTCCGGCTCGACCGGCCAGACGGAAACGTTCGTGCTGATGCGCGGCAGCAGCATGTCGCCCGAGATCACGGCGTCCGCGGAGGGCGAATGGAGCGACGCGTGCTCGGGCGAATGGCCGTACCCGGGGATCACCGTCCAGTCGCGGTCGCCGAAGCGCAGCGTGTCGCCTGCGATCATGCGCTCGATCGCGTGCGGTGCCTCGGGCACGCCCCGCGCGTACGCATTGCCGCGCTCGACGAGCGCGTCGACGTGCTCGCGCTCGAGCCCGTGGCGCATGAACAACGCGCGGGTGTCGGTCAGCGCGTGCGTCGCGCGCTGGTCGAGGATGGCGTGCGCGGTCAGGAACTCGGCCTGCGTCATGCTGACCGGCGCGTCGAAGCGCCCGGCGAGCCAGGCCGCGTTGCCGAGGTGGTCGGGGTGATAGTGGGTCGCGACGATGCGCGCGATCGGGGCGCGCTCGAGCGTCGTCGCGAAATGGCCGTCCCAGAGGCTGCGCGTCGTGTCGTTGCCGTAGCCGCTGTCGACGGCGGTCCAGCGGCCGTCGGGTTCGCGCGCGAGCCACAGGTTGATGTGGTCGAGCGCGAACGGCAGCGGCATCCGTATCCACAGCAGGCCGGGCGCGACCTCGACGGCCTCGCCGGGGGCAGGGGGCGCGGCGTAGGGGTACTGGAGCAGGCTCGGCGGGGGTGCGTTCACGGGTGGTTGCTCGCGCGTCGGCGGCCGGGCGCGGGCGGACCGGCTGCGTGTCCTCCTCGCGCGCCGCCTCGAGTCGGGCGGTATTTTGTGCGGTGCAACAAACCGGTATGATCGGCCAATCCGCCGGAGGCGTCAACCCGCTATGGTATCGTGGCCCGGATCGCGCGACGCCCGCGCGCCACGCCCGATGACCGGATCCCGCCGCACGTCGACGCCCGAGCCCGGCGCCCCGGCTCGCGAAGCCCACTACACGATTTCGCAGCTCGCCGCCGAGTTCGCGCTGACGACGCGCGCGATCCGGTTCTACGAGGACGAGGGCCTGCTGGCACCGAGGCGCTCCGGGCAGTCGCGGATCTACGGCGAGCGCGAACGCACGCGCGTGAAGCTGATCCTGCGCGGCAAGCGGCTGGGTCTCGCGCTCGCCGAGATCCGCGAGATCCTCGACCTCTACGACTCCCGCGAGGGCGACCGGCGCCAGCTCGCGCGCTTCATCGAGGCGCTCGAGCATCGCCGCCGCCAGCTCGAGGTCCAGCGCGGCGACATCGACGCGCTGCTCGACGAGATCGGAGCGATCGAGCGCGACTGCCGGCGACGTCTCAGGGAGGCCGGGCCGGAGAGTCCCGTCGCGCCGCGCGCAGCGGCCGCAGCCTCCCGGGTCCGGGGAGCCGGCGACTGAAGCGCGGTCGCGCCCCGCCCGACGGATTGACGTTTACGTAAACGTAATGGACACTCGGACCCCCGCCCGACCCGGCACCCCTGACCCCCGGAGCGCCCGTTGACCCATCCGACCAGGCACTTCGGCACGCCGGACGGCGCCGCGCGCGTCCGTGCGAGCTACGCACGCCAGGGCGCGATGGCAACGATCGGCGCGACGCTGGAGGCGGTCGAGCCCGGCTACTGCGCGATCGCGCTGGTGCCTCGTCCCGAGGTTTCACAGCAGCACGGCTACGTGCATGCGGGCGTGGTCTCGGCGATCGTCGACAGCGCGGGCGGCTATGCCGGCTTCACGCTGTTCCCGGCGGGCGCGTCGGTGCTGACCGTCGAGTTCAAGGTGAACCTGCTCGCGCCCGCGGCCGGCGACCGGCTCGTCGCCGAGGGCTTCGTCGTCAAGCCGGGCCGTACGTTGTGCATCACGCGCGGCGAGGTCCACGCCGAACGCGGCGGCAAGCGCACGCTCGTCGCGATCATGCAGCAGACGCTGATGGTGATGCACGGCAAGGACGACGCCTGACCGCGTCGCGCATTCCACGGAGTAGCCGATGACGACCCTGCCCTCCTTCGACTTCAACCACGGCGAGACGATCGACATGCTGCGCGAGACCGTGCGGCAGTTCGCCGCCGACGAGATCGCGCCGCGCGCCGCCTCGGTCGACCGGGACAACGCCTTCCCGATGGACCTGTGGCGCAAGATGGGCGACCTGGGACTGCTCGGCATCACCGTCGACGAGCACTTCGGCGGCACCGCGATGGGCTACCTCGCGCACGTGATCGCGATGGAGGAGATATCCCGCGCGTCGGCGTCGGTCGGCCTGTCCTACGGGGCGCACTCGAACCTGTGCGTCAACCAGATCCGGCGCAACGGCAGCGACGACCAGAAGCACAGGTACCTGCCGAAGCTCGTCTCGGGCGAGCACGTCGGCGCGCTCGCGATGAGCGAGCCCGGCGCGGGGTCCGACGTGGTTTCGATGCGCACGCGCGCGACGCGCTGCCCGGGGGGGTGGACGCTCGACGGCAACAAGATGTGGATCACGAACGGCCCCGACGCGGACACGCTCGTCGTCTACGCGAAGAGCGACCCGGAGGCGGGCGCGCGCGGCATCACGGCGTTCCTGATCGAGAAGGGAACGAAGGGGTTCTCGACGGCGCAGAAGCTCGACAAGCTCGGCATGCGCGGCAGCAACACCTGCGAGCTCGTGTTCGACGACTGCTACGTCCCCGACGAGAACGTGCTCGGCCAGCCGGGCCGCGGCGTCAACATCCTGATGAGCGGGCTCGACTACGAGCGCGCGGTCCTCGCCGGGGGGCCGCTCGGGATCATGCAGGCGTGCATGGACGCGGTCGTCCCCTACGTGCACGAGCGTCGGCAGTTCGGCCAGCCCATCGGCGAGTTCCAGCTGATGCAGGGCAAGCTTGCCGACATGTACACGACGATGCAGGCGTCGCGCGCGTACGTCTACGCGGTCGCCCAGGCGCTCGACCGCGGCCACGCGGGCACCGGCGCGCGCAAGGATGCCGCCGGTGCGATTCTCTACGCGGCCGAGAAGGCGACGTGGATGGCCGGCGAGGCGATCCAGTGCCTCGGCGGCAACGGCTACGTCAACGAGTACCCGACCGGACGGCTGTGGCGCGACGCCAAGCTCTACGAGATCGGCGCCGGCACGTCCGAGATCCGAAGGATGCTGATCGGGCGCGAATTGTTCAACGAGACGAAATGATGGCGCTCGGGTGAACAACAACCATTCGATTCCGAGCGTTTGCGCTCCGTGGACTCGCGAGAGACATTCGTGACAACCCCTCCGGAGAAGTCACCATGCTGAACGATCCGATCGTAATCGTGGGCGCGGCGAGAACGCCGATGGGCGGATTCATGGGCGACTTCGCGTCGCTGGCGGCCAGCGACCTCGGAGCGGTGGCGATCCGCGCGGCGGTCGAGCGTGCGGGCCTCCACCCCGGCGACGTCGACAAGGCGATCATGGGCTGCGTGCTGCCGGCGGGGCAGGGACAGGCCCCCGCGCGTCAGGCGGCGCTCAAGGCGGGGCTCCCGCAGTCGGTCCCCTGCACGACGGTCAACAAGATGTGCGGCTCGGCGATGGAGGCCGCG
>JAKLIE010000276.1 GCA_022709775.1 Pseudomonadota bacterium | reverse complement strand
GAGGTGCGCGGGAACGGCAGGCCGAGCGTGACGTTGACGCCCTGCCCGAAGCTCGCGGCCTTGAGCACCGGCAACCCCTGGTCGTGGTACATCGCGACGATCGCGTCGTAGGCCCTCGCATGCGAAGGCACGAACACGGTATCGGCCGGCAGCGGCCCGTGTGCATCGATCCCCGCGCCACGGGCATCCGCGATCGCAGGCGCGATCGTGTCGACCTCCTCGCGCCCGAGGTGCCCGCCTTCGCCCGCGTGCGGATTGAGCCCGCAGACGGCGATGCGCGGCGCCGCGATGCCGAACCGGTGCCTGAGCTCCGCGTCGACGATCGCCAGCGTCTCGCGCACGGCGTCGCGCGTGATCGCCGCCGGGACCGCGGCGAGCGGCAGGTGCGTCGTGACCAGCGCGACGCGCAGCGGGGCTTCCGCGGCGCCGCCGACGAGCATCATCACCACGCGCGGCGTGCCGGTGCGCTCGGCGAAGAACTCGGTGTGGCCGGTGAACGACAGCCCGGCGTCGAGGATCGCGCTCTTCTGCACCGGCGCGGTGACGAGCGCTGCGAACGCGCCCTCCGCGCACGCGTCGCACGCATGTCGCAGCATCGACAGCACGGAGGCGCCGTTGGTGGGATCGGGATGGCCCGGCACCGGCGGTGCGGCGAGCGCCTGGTGCCACACTTCGACCACGCCGCCCGACGGCGCGAACGACGCGGGATCGTAGTCGGCGTACTTCGGCGCGAGTCCGATGCGTTCGGCGCGCGCCGCGAGTACCTGGCGGTCGCCCAGGATCACGAGCCGCGCGGCGCAGGGCCCGCCCGCGTGGCGCACGGCCAGCATCGCGCAGAGCTCCGGACCGATGCCCGACGGCTCGCCTGACGTGATCGCGATCGCGGGTCGGTTGGTGGTCAATTTGCGTCCTCCCCCAGGCTAGCCGCTGACGCGGCGTCGCGCACCCCCTCCTGAAGGAGGGGGCGAGCGCCTTGGGGCGGCCCGGCGGCGCTTGAGGAAGGGGACCTCCCCCAGGCTTGCCGCTTCGCGGCGTCGCGCACCCCCTCCTGAAGGAGGGGGCGAGCGCCTTGGGGCGGCCCGGCGGCGCTCAACGGTCAGCTTCCCGTGTCGCCGAAGCGCACGACCTCGAGGCCGGACCCCGTGCGCAGCGTGAACCCGCCTTCGCCGTCGGCCTCGATGCGCGCCTGCGTGAAGCCGTCGAGGGAGTTCGTCGGCGCGCCGAACAGCCACAGCTGGTCGAGCGGATTCGTCGCGTCGATGTCTCCGGTGTGCTGGACCGCGCGGCCGAGCGGCAGCGCGTGGCCTTCGCGCCCGAACACCGGGAACTGGTCGAGGGACGCGCGGTAGCGCAGCACCTGCCGGCCCGCGTAGCGCGCGCGCGTGTTGAGGTCGTACCACGCGCCGGGCGGAAGCGCGATCTCGACCTCGCCGCCGGGCGCGAGGATCGGTGCGACCAGCAGCGCCTCGCCGCAAAGGAACTGCGTCTCGAAACCGCGCACGAGCGCGTTTCCGGGGAACGCCAGCGGCATCGCGCGCATCACGGGCAGGCCGGTGCGCGTCGCCTGCACGATCACGCGCTCGAGGTACGGGATCAGCCGGTAGCGGAACGCGAGCCACTTGCGCGCGACCGCCTCGGCCTCCGGTCCGAACGCCCATGGCTCGCGCTCGCCGATGCCGTAGAGGCGCATGTGCGACGCGAACACCGAGGCCTGCAGCCAGCGCACGTAGAGCTCGGGGTCGACCTGGTCGGCGCCGTAGAAGCCGCCTATCGCCGAGGCGTGGTACGGATTGCCGCTCATCCCGAGCGAGAGGCCGCCGCGGATCGAGGCGGCGAGGCCCTCCCAGTCGCTCTGGGGATTGGCGACCCAGCCGATCGGGTGGCGCTGGCTCGCCGACCATCCGGCGCGGCTCCAGATCACCACCGGCCCGGCCCCCTTCGGCTGGAAGCGGGCGGCCGCGTCGTGCACGCACTGGTTGAAGAGCTGCGGATAGACGTTGTGCAGGCGCGTGCCGTGGTCGCCATTGAAGGCGACCGCGTCGGCGGGCACCTGCTCGCCGAACCCGGCCTCGAACGCGTCGACGCCGTCGTCGATCAGCTTCTTGTGCTGGTCGCGCCACCAGGCGTAGGCCGCGGGGTTGGTGAAGTCGACGATGCCCGAGTCCGGCGGCGGCGTCAGCACGTCGCCGTAGAGGCTGGTCGCGGGATCGGTGTCCCAGCGGTACACGTACGGATCGCCCTGGTCCGTCGTGAGCAGATAGTGGCGCTGCGCGAGCTCGACGAACAGCGGGTCGTGGACCGAGACGCACGGATACTCCCAGACGCACACGCGCAGGCGGTGCGCCTTGATCGCGGCGATCGCCGCGCGCGGGTCGGGGAATCGGTCGGCATCCCACTGGAAGTTGAACCGCGTCTCGGTCTTCCACGTGGTCCGCCCGTCGAGCGCGATCACGTCGCAGGGGATCCTGCGGCTGCGCAACTTCGCAGCCGCCGCGACGGCGTCGTCGGGCGTCTTGTAGTACATGCGCGAGATCCACAGTCCGAGGCTCCAGCGCGGCACCTGCGGCGCGCGGCCGGTGAGCTGCGTGTACAGGTCGACGATGCCGGCGGGCACCGCTGCCGCGAACAGGAACAGGTCGAGTGCCTCGTCGTCGACGACGACCGCGTAGCTGCGGTGCGACCAGTCGGGGTGCCCGACGCCGTGCGTCACGCGCGCGGGCGTGTTGACGAACAGCCCCCATGCGCCGCGTCCGGTCCCCGGGCCCCACGCGAACGGCGTGTTCTTGTACGAGCAGCCCGTGTTGACGCCGAGGCAGTCCTCGACCTGCGAGTGCACGAGCTGTCCGCGCTTGTCGAGCGGGCCGAACTTCTCGCCCAGTCCGTAGACCGGCTCGCCGGACGAGAGCGCGAGCGAGGCGATCCAGTGGGGCGCCGCGCGCACGCGCCCGAACGCCGGCAGGCGCGTGAAGCCGCGGAAGTGCCGGTCGGTGATCGATTCCGCCACCGGCCGACCCTTCCACAGCAGGCGGAACGAGAGCGGGGACCCCGCGAGCTCGAGCGTCGAGTCGCCCGACGTGAACGTCCAGGCGTCCGGCGTCGGCTGCGCGACCGCGCACGGCTTCACGCGCCCGATCACGATGCCGTAGTCGGGGCGCGTGTTCGGCCCCGCGCGCAGGCGGAACACGCCCGGCCCGTAGCACGACACCTCGAGCACGTCGCCGGTCGACGTGGCGAACGACGCGCCGGTCGCCGTCGAGCCGAGGCTGTTCGGAGCGTCGAGCCTCAGGAATGCGGTGGGATCGATCATGGGGCGTCAGCCTGCGTAGCGCGGCTCGGGGAGTCCGGGGACGTCGACGCGCATCGCGAAGACGCCGCCCGATTGCGGAAAGCGCTCGATCTCGTCGGCCGGCCGGTCCTGGCGCGCGCTCGTCACGTAGAGGGTCTTCAGGTCCGGGCCGCCGAACGCGCACATCGTCGGGCACATCGCCGGGAACGGAATCTCGCGCACGCTGCGCCCGGCAGGATCGATCTCGACGACTTTGCCTCCCCGGAAGTGCGCGATCCAGTAGTGGCCCTTGCTGTCGACCGCCGCGCCGTCCGGGCGGTCGGTCTCGCGCTCCCAGCGCGCGAACGTGCGCGGGTTCGACGGCCGCCCGCTCGCCGCGTCGAAGTCGAACGCGCGCACCGTGAGCGTGGGCGTGTCGGCGTGGTACATCGTGCGGCTGTCGGGGCTCCACGCGATGCCGTTGCTCACCGTGATGCCGTCGAGCACGCGGTGGAACGTGTGGTTGGCGTCGAGCCGGTGGAGGGCCGCGCTGGCGGCGTCGCGCCGTTCGTTCATCGAGCCGACCCAGAATCGCCCCTGGCGGTCGACGCGGCCGTCG
>JAKLIE010000275.1 GCA_022709775.1 Pseudomonadota bacterium | reverse complement strand
CTCCCACGCGCCCACGACCGGGAAGTCGGCGGGCAGCGCCTCGAGCACGCGCACGAGGTCCCCGATCGATCGCGCCTGTGCGGCGACGCGCTCGCGCTCGGCGACGAGCGGACCCGCATCGCCGGCCCAGGCCTCGAGCGCCGCGACGCGCGCGCCGAGCGTCGCCGCCGGATCGACGATCGGCTCGCTTCCCGCCTGCGGGGCCGGCCAGTGCGCGCGCCAGAGTCGCTCGAGCTCGCGATAGCGCTCGAGCGCGCGATCGGCGCCGGAGGTCATCGGGGCCCAGGGCTGCGGGCCGCGGGCCTCGAGCTCGATCGTACCGCGCTCGGCGAGCGCCGCGAGCACGCGCGCGACGTCGCGGCGCGTCGTGACAAGCTCGAACCAGCGGCAAGGGACCGTGCGCAGCATCAGGCGGCCTCGCCGCGCGCGGCCGACGCGAGCCGGCGCGCGGTCACGCCGCCGCGCAGGCGCTCGACGTCGAGCGCGACGAGCGCGAGGTGCGCGTACACGGCGGCCGGCGAGAACGCGTGGCGCCGGAAGAGCTTCACGAGCGCACGACGCAAGAGCTCGCTGCCGGCGGAGCGCCCCTCGCCATTGTCCCGGAGCCGCGGAAGCAGGAGCTCCGCCGAGTGGCCGATGGCCGGGTCGGCGGCCGCCCCGGCGGGCAGGCGCCGATTCCACTCGGCGAGCCACGCCGCGGCCAGCGCCTGCGAGCCGCCTTCCGTCGAGGCCGCGGCCAGCGGACCGAGCCCGGCCGAGCGCAGCGCCACCGCCTTCGCCGCGGCGTCCGCGTCCGCCGGCAAGTCCGGCCAGGCGGCGCGCGCGCGCGCGTCGCCGCGCAGCAGCCCTGCCGCCAGCGGCAGCTCGGCCAACGCGCCGAACCAGCGCGTCGCCTCGCGCCACGCCGGCGCCTGCCACCGCGCGACCTCGTCCACGTAGCGCCGCCAGCGCGCGCGCAGCGCGTACTCGACGCCATGCACGTCGGCGTCGTCGGCGATGCCGTCGACCCAGCGCGCGAGCGGACCCTTCCGGGCGAGCGCGACGTAGTGCGAGGCGGTGCGGCTCGCCTCGAGCGCGCGCCACGCGTGCTCGTCGGGCATCGCGCCGTGCCGCGCCTGCAGGCGCGCCTGCGCGAACGCGCTGTCAGCGCGCGCGCCCACGCTCGTTGTCCGGCGCCGGCCCGGTCAGGCGGGCCGCGACACGCTCGACCGCGGCATCGATCGCCGACCGGTCGGGCGCACTCCGCACTCGCGCCCCTCCCGCGGCGTCGGCGCGAAGCTTCTCGACGCGACTGTCGACCGCGCGTGCATGCGCGGCCTGCCATCGCGTGATGCGCTCGGTCGCGCGATTGACGATCGCGCGGCCTTCGTCGCGCGCGGCCTCCACGATCGCTTCCGCGTCGCGGCGCGCCTGCGCGAGCAACTCGGCCGCCGCACGCTCCTCGCGCATCACGCGGTCGATCGCTTCGCCCGCGGCGCGCAACTCGATTGGATCGCTACGGTGCGACATGCGATTTGCGCGCCGCCCGCGCGGCGTCGGCATCCCTCGGTCCGCCGGGCCGGGCCGCGGCCGCGCCGTGCCGCCCGCCGCGGACTCGCGCCCCCCCGTCCGGCCCCCTCAACGAGCCTCGCATCGCGATCCTCCCTTCGGCTACCCGTTGCCCTTCACGGTATGCCGCCCTTCGGCGAGCGGTCTTGACTTGCATCATGCGCCCGCGAGCGGGCGCGCGCGGTCCGGCCTACGACGACTGCAGACGCCGGATCAGCACGTCGATCAGGTCCTTGCCGTCGGGCGACCTGACCCGGTGCGCGGCGAGCGTCTTCGCGAGATCGACGCCGGCGATGAGCCTGGTGTCGGCCCGGATCAGGATGCCCGCGATCGCGCGCTGGACCTGCAGCGAACGCGTCTTCGGGAACAGCCCTGCGAGCGTCTTGAGGCTCACCGGATCGCTCAGGCGATGGCCGGCCAGCGTGTCGAGCGCGCGGACCTGCGCCTCGGTGCCGGGCATCCGTGCGATGCCGTCGGCGACGGCGCGGATCTCGCCCTCGTCGGCGATCGGCCGGTGGTGCAGGTAGACCTGCGCGACGTGGACGTCGTCCTCGCTGGCGCCGACGAGCGCTCGCAGCACGCGCGCGTGACCCTCGACGCTCCCGTGGCACGCGAACACCGCGGCGACCGCGACGTCGTCGCGCTGTCCGGCCGGCAGCGAACGCGCGACGAGGTCGCGCCCCATCTCGCGGCCCGGGTCGAACGAGCACGCGAGCTCGACGTCGGGAACGCCGACCGTGCCACGCACGATCCGCTCGCCGACCATCCGCGCGTACTCGACACGCTCGTCGTCGGCCGTGAGCCAGCCGAGGTTGCGCGCCACGGCCATCATGCGCACGCGCACGGCCGGGTCGTCGGCATCGCGCGCGAACGCCAGGTAGCGCTCCCGCGCGGCCTTGTCGCGGGCGACCGCGTCGAGCGAACGCGCGGTCGCGGGCGACCGGCGCTCGGCGTCGGACACCGAACCGGCGAAGCGCTCGATCGGGTCGAGGAACATCCGCACCTCCGCCATCTCGCGGCCGAGGAGCTCGTGCACGAAGTCGACCTTGCTCGCCACCGTCAGGCGGTCGTCCGAGAAGTGGCAGGCGTCGCGCCGGAATCCGGCGTTCGGATCGCCATCCTTCAGCCCCGGCGTGACCGTCATGCCGGTGGGCGCGAACAGGCCGAGC
The DNA here is from genome assembly GCA_022709775.1 of Pseudomonadota bacterium. The sequence continues at coordinate 1,169 of JAKLIE010000275.1, read as the reverse complement.
AGCGTGGCGCTCGGCCGCCCTGTACCGAACTCGGCGCCCCCGGTCGACTTGACGTAGCGCTCGAACGTCGGGCCCGCGTAGCGGCCGAGCGGGGCCTTGCCGGAGAACCCGTAGATCACCGGCACGTCCTTGAAGATGTGCCGCATCCGGTCGCGGTTGCTCTCGCCGTGGCGCTCCGCGAGCGTGCGCGACAACCGCTCCGCGTCGGCCGGCGAGTGGCCCGACCGGACGAGGCCCCGCGCGACCTCGGGCGAGGCGCTGCGCATCGGCTCCGCGTTCAGCGTGTTGCAGCCGAAGAGGTACACCTCCTTCAGCTGCGAGAACAGGCCCGGGCAGGAGTCGCTGCACGAGGCGCGCTCCAGTTCGTCGACCGCGAGGTACTCGCGCACGTCGAGCCGGTCGGTGTAGAACTCGGTGCCGCCGTCGAAGTGGCCCGAGATGACGAGGACGTCGCAGCGAACGCCCTTGCTGCACGACGACGCGAGCCAGTCCGGGCGGCCGCGGTCGACGAGCTCGACGAACTGGTAGTCGCCCGCCGGAAGGTTGCGCTTCAGCACCTCGCGCTCGTCGTCCGAGTTGACCGTGATCGTGCAGACGGTCTTCGGTGCGGCGTGCGCGACGAGCGGCGACATGGCGGCGAGCCATGCCAGGGACAGCGCGAATGTCTTGAAACGGGCCATGCGGCGGGCCTGCGGCCACGAGGTGTCGACCATTGTACAGGGGGCCTTCATGGGCGCTCCTGCGAGCGACCCTCGAGGACGCGGACGAGCACGTCGACCAGCGTCGCGTCGCCGGCGGGCTTCACGCGGTGGAGGCGCACGGTGTCGAGCAGCGCGGACGGTCCGATCGCGTCGAGGTCGGACCGGATCAGGATGCCCGCGATGGCGCTCTGCACGTCGGCCGAGCGCGTGGTCGCGAACAGGCGCGTCAACGCGTCGAGGCTGCCGCGGTCGGCGACGCCCTGGCGCGCGAGCGTCTCGAGCGCGCGCGCCTGCGCCGGCGACTCGCGCATGCCCGTGATCGCGGCGACGGCGGCGCGCACCTCCATCGGCTCCACCAGCGGACGGTGGTGCAGGTAGACCTGCGCGATCCGGACGTCTTCGTCGCGCGGCGCCGACAGCGCCTCGATCACGCGCCCGCGGCCGGCGGCGCTCCCGAGGCACGCCAGG
>JAKLIE010000274.1 GCA_022709775.1 Pseudomonadota bacterium | reverse complement strand
GAAGCGCGGCGTGCGCATGCCCCGCATCATGCCTTCACGTACTCGACGCCGGGCCGGCCGTGCCAGAAGCCGTTGCACGGCGCGCCGGGAAGCCGGGCGGCGATCGACGCGAACGCGTCTGTCGGCTCGCGCCGGCCGTCGATCGCGCCGCGGAACGCGGCGAGCACGTCGAGCGTCCCTTCGCCCTGCGGGCTCACGCGCACGACGTCGACGCCGGCCGCTTCGAGCGCCGGGAGCTCGGCGAGCAGCGTGTAGACGCCGGCCGACTGCGTCTGCGTCCCGTTGATCGTCAGGAACGGCGCACCCTCCCGCGTCCTGAGGTCGAGGCCGTCCGCGATGCCGAGGCACCGGTATTCGCACGCATCCTTCTGCAGGTTGTGGTGACGGGCCGTGAAGCAGCGCGCCGAGTACGCGAGCGGCAGGCGGCCGTGCGCGAGCACCTCGGTCTCGACGCCTGCCGGCTTGCTCGCGACGAGCTCGGCGAGCGCCGCGGACGAGAGCTCCGGCGGGCTCACCCAGCGCAGGGCGCCTTCGTTCGCGAGCAGCGAGAGCATCTGCGCCGAGTAGACCGACAGCGACGCGCCGGCGATGAACGGGAGCCCCGCGCCGCGCGCACCGAGGATGCGCACCGCGCCCATGTCGTTCGCCTCGACCCGGAACCGATGCTGCTCGGCCAGTCTGCGCACGAGCCGGAGGTCGGCCTCCGCCTCGACCAGCGGCAGCGTCGAGAGCACCGCCTCCTTGCCGGCGTCCGCGAGCATCGCCGCGATCTCGAGCCAGTCCGACAGGCGCAGCTCGTGGCGGCGGGAGCATACCGTCTCGCCGAGGTAGACGACGTCGACCGGCGCGGCGGCGACGTCGGCATAGAAGTCGAGCACGGCGTGCCGCGGCCAGTAGTAGAGGATGGGGCCCAGCGCGAGCTTCATGGTCACCGCCACGGGCGCGAATACGCGCCCAGCGTCTGCGTCTGCCCCTCGGCGAGCGCGTCGAGGTCGGCGTGCCAGCGGCGGTCGGCGACGAACGCGGCCGGGGCGCGCGCGCAGGCGTCGATCGCGGCGCGCCAGGTGCGCGTCACCTGCGCGACGTAGGCGGGGCTGCGCTGGCGCCCCTCGATCTTGATCGCCGCGACGCCGATGCGCATGAGCTCGGGCAGCATGTCGAGCGTGTTGAGGCTCGTGGGCTCCTCGAGCGCGTAGTAGGTGTCGCCCTCGACGTCGAAGCGCCCCTTGCACAGCGTCGGGTAGCCGGGACGCTCGTCGCCCTCGAACGCGTCGATCAGGAAGCCGTTGAGCCGGGTGCGCATGCCGTTCGCGTGCGGCTCCCAGCGCACCGCCTTCGCCGGCGAGCACACGCCCTGGCAGTTCGGCGACTCGCCGGTCACGTAGGCGGAGAGCGCGCAGCGCCCCTCGACCATCACGCACAGGCTGCCGTAGCCGAACACCTCGATCTCGACGCCGGTGCGCGCGATCGTGTGCTCGACCTGCGCGAGCGAGAGCACGCGCGGCAGCACCGCGCGGCGAACGCCGAAGCGCTCGCGGTACCACTCGATCGCCTCGTGGTTGGTCGCGGAGGCCTGCACCGACAGGTGGAGGCGCAGCCCGGGATGCGTGCGTGCCGCGTAGTCGAGGAGCGCCGCGTCGGCGCAGATCGCCGCGTCGATGCCGAGCGACGCGGCGCGATCGACCGCCCGGGTCCAGCGCGCGAAGCCGGCGATCGACGGGAACGTGTTGAGCGCGACGAGCACCTTGCGGCCGCGTCGGTGCGCGTAGGCGATGCCCTCGGCGAGCGACGCGTCGTCGAAGTTGAGGCCCGCGAACGCGCGCGCGTTCGTCTCGTCGCGGAAGCCGACGTAGACGCAGTCGGCGCCGTGGTCGACGGCGGCCTTCAGCGCCGGCAGTCCGCCGGCGGGACACACGAGCTCGGGAACGCGGAAGGAAGCGGAGGAGGCGCTGGACATCGAGGTCCGATCCGACGCGACGCCGGACCGGCTGCGATGGTCCCGCGCCCGGGGTCCGCCGGGCCTTGATCGGCGTCAAGCGGCGCCAGCGTCGACACTCCCGTTGCAGCCCGGGCATCGCGGACCTGCCGTCGGCGGGCACGAGGCTTCGGGCGTCGGCCTTCGGGCCGACGGGATCGGGGCTTCGGAACGGCGTCGGGCTCGAGCCCGACCCACCGAGCGGCGCTGCCCGTGGGTCGGCCTTCGGGCTGACGGGGTCGGGGCTTCCGGGTCGACTAGAGGCGCTGCTCGACCCAGCCGCGAACCGACTTCAGCGCCGCAGGCAGGCCGGCCGGATCGGAGCCGCCTGCCTGCGCCATGTCCGCCCGGCCGCCGCCCTTGCCGCCGACCTGCGTGGCGACGTGGTTGACGAGCTCGCCGGCCTTCACCTTCGTGACGAGGTCGCCGGTGACGCCCGCGATCAGCGTCACCTTGCCGTCCGCGATGCTGCCCAGCACGATCGCGGCGCTCTTGAGCTTGTCCTTCAGCTTGTCGACCGTCTCGCGCAGCGACTTCGCGTCGGCGCCGTCGATCGAGGCGGCGACGATCTTCACGCCGCCCACGTCGGCCGCCCCGCCGGCCAGGTCGTCGCCGGCCGACGAAGCGGCCTTCGCCTTGAGCCGCGCGAGCTCCTTCTCCGCCGCGCGCGCCTCGCCGACCAGCTGCGCGATCCTCGCCTCGATCTCGCCGACCGGCGCCTTGAGCGCCGCCGCTGCGGCGGCGAGCGTCGCCTCCTGCGCCTGCACCCACGCGAGCGCGCCCTTGCCGGTCGTCGCCTCGATGCGGCGGACGCCGGCGGCGACGCCGCCCTCGCCGGTAACCTTGAACAGACCGATGTCGCCGCTCCGCGCGACGTGCGTGCCGCCGCACAGCTCGCGCGAGCTGCCGATGTCGAGCACGCGCACGTTGTCGCCGTACTTCTCGCCGAACAGCATCATCGCGCCGAGCTTCTGCGCGTCGGCGATCGGCATCGTGCGCGCCTGCGTCGCAACGTTCTCGAGGATCTCGGCGTTGACGATCGCCTCGACGCGCCGGATCTCGTCGTCGGCCATCGGCGCGTGGTGCGCGAAGTCGAAGCGCGTCTTCTCGGGGTCGACGAGCGAACCCTTCTGCTGCACGTGCGCGCCCAGCACCTCGCGCAACGCCTTGTGCATCAGGTGCGTCGCCGAGTGGTTGCGCATCGTGCGGCCGCGCGCTTCGTGGTCGACGTTCGCCGCGACCCGGTCGCCCACCCTGAGCTCGCCGGTCTTCACTTCGCCCACGTGCCCGAACACGTCGGGCTGGATCTTCTGCGTGTCCTCGACCGCGAACAGCGTGAGGCACACGCCCGCCTTCGAGAGCTCGCCGCGGTCGCCGACCTGGCCGCCGGACTCGGCGTAGAAGGGCGTGCGCGAGAGCACGACGACGCCCCGGTCGCCGGTCGCGAGCGATTCGACCTTCGTGCCGTCGCGGTAGAGCGCGACGACCTCCCCCTCGGCCGACAGCGTCTCGTAGCCGTCGAACCGCGTCTTCGGGCCGTCGTAGGCGAGCCCCTCGCCCGCCTTGAAGTGCGATGCGGCGCGCGCGCGCTCGCGCTGCGCGTCCATCGCGCGGTCGAACGCCGCCTCGTCGACGGTGCAGCCGTGGCCGCGCAGCACGTCGGCGGTCAGGTCGAACGGGAAGCCGTAGGTGTCGTAGAGCGTGAACGCCGTCGTGCCGTCGAGCACAGTGCCGCCCGACTTGCGCAGGCCCGCGATCGCGTCGTCGAGGATCGTCATGCCGTTGACGATCGTCTCGCCGAAGCGCTCCTCCTCGGCGGCGAGCACCTGCGCGACGCGCGCCTTCTCGCGACGGAGCTCGGGATACGCGTCGCCCATCGCGCGGTCCAAGTCCTCGACGAGCTTGTGGAAGAACGG
>JAKLIE010000273.1 GCA_022709775.1 Pseudomonadota bacterium | reverse complement strand
CCTGCGCCGCGAACGCCCCCAGGTTGGGGAAGATCTGCGTGAGCTCCGGGCCGGGGACGCCGAACCAGCGCGCGAGCGTCCCCCCGACCTGGTCGAGCGCCGTCGTCGGGATCCACTGGCCTTCGTCGCCGGCATCGTCGGGGCCGCCGAGCACGAGCCTCGGAAACGTCCCGTAGAACGTCCCGCCCTTCACCGCGCCGCCCATCACGATCTGGTGCCCGCCCCAGGCGTGGTCGGTTCCGTCGTTCGCGTTGACGCGGAAGGTGCGATTGAAGTCGGAGAGCGTGAACGTCGTAACCTGCGCCGCGACCCCCAGCGCGTCGAGCGCGCGCTGGAACGCGGCGAGTGCCGGGCCGAGCTCGTCGTAGCGCATCGCAAGCTCGCTTCGCTGGCTAGCATGCGTGTCGTAGCCGCCCATCGCGGTGAAGAACAGGTGGCGACGCACGCCCAGTTCGCCGCGACCCGCGATCAGCGTCGCGACCCGGCGCAGCTGGTCGGCGAGCCCCGAGTAGACACCGGCGAACGCGACGTCGACGGCGGGCAGGTCGGCGTTGATCGCGCGATTGACGGTCTCGGCGCTGCGCAGCGCGAGATCCATCGTGTCCGCGGCCTTCGCGACGACGACGTTGCCGCGCTCGACCGCGAGCAGCTGGCGCATCGCATCCAGCCGTATCCTGCCCCACGGCGTGTCCGGGTCGCCGGCCAGCCCGTTGCCGCCGTCGCCGGGCAGCGCGAGCGGCACCGAGGTCTCGCCCACCGTGAACAGCGCGTCGCCGTCGAGCGAGATCACGCCGGGGATCGCGAGCACCGGATTGCCGGCGTCGGTGCGGTCGGCGATCCGGCCGCCCCAGCCCGTGTTCACGAGCGCGCCGGGCACGAGTCCCTGCCACTGCAGCTGCTGGTCGGAGTGGGAGAACAGGTTGCGCGGCGACCTGCCGCCCGCGAGATACTGCGCGCGCGTCAGCGGCGCGACCAGCGTGCCGACGTTGCAGACGATGGCTGCCTTCTTCGCCGTGAAGATGGGCGCGAGGTCGGAGAGCGCCGGGTGGAAACCGTAGCGCCGGGCCGGCGACGCTGGCAGGATCGGCACGAGCTCGCCCGGGTCGAGCCCCACGCGGCCCCGCACCGCGGCGTACGCCGAGTAGTCGTCGAGCGGCACGACCATGTCGTTGCTGTCGGCGCCGCCGTACAGGAAGACACAGACCATCGCCTTGTAGTCCTGCGCGGCCTGCGCGCGCGCGGCGGGCAGCGCGAGCCCGGACAGGCGCGGGACGAGGCCCGAGGCCGTCAGGCCGCCCGCAGCGAGCAGCAGGCGGCGGCGGATCGTGTCGACGCGGCTCATGGAAGGCCCCTCACCGGCTGACCTGGAACTGGAACGCGGTGGTCGCGAGGAACAGTCCGGTGCGCGCACGCTCCTCCGCGTCGTCGATCTGCACCAGCGCGTCGTAGAGCGCGGCCTTGACGCCGCCGGGCATCGCGCCCCCGTAGAAGCGGTCGTCGATCGCGGCGAGGAGCTTGCGCGTGTCGGCCGCGAGTGCGACCCACGGCGCGAGCCTCACCGTCGTGCCGATCGCCCCCGGAGTGTCGTCGTCGGGCCAGATCCCGTCGTCCCACAGCATCGCGTAGACGAAGTTGCTGCGAGCGAGCACCGTGTTCGTGTTGTGGATGCCCATCGCCGGCGCGACGACGTCGGTGCCGGGGATCCGGTACTCGGCCGGGTAGTAGTTGAAGACCGACGGCGCGTAGAACACGTTCTGGCCCATCGCCTTCGTCGCCTCGTCGAGCTGGTAGCCGTCGCTCGCTGCGCCGACGCCGCGCAGGAAGGCGGTCACGTAGAGCGCGGGCTCGCGGAAGCGGCCGTAGCGCGGGTTCGCGTCCGGGGCGCTTCGCGCCTCGGGATCGAGCAGGATCGCGCGCACGACCGCCTTCAGGTTGCCGCGCATGCCGACGCCGTCGTCGTCGAACACCGCGGCGACGCGTTCGACGTACGCGGGCGACGGCGAGCCGGTCACGAGGTGGCGTATCAACTGACGCCCGATGAACGGGCCGACGTTCGGGTGCAGGAACACGTTGCGCAGCACGGCGCGCAGATCCGCGTCGGCCGTCTGGCCCGCGGGCAGCTCGATGCCGCGCAGCAGGCGCTTGGATGTCGTGTCGTGCCGCGGTGCCACGGCCACCATCGGCGCCCCGTAGTAGCGCTGGTCCTCCTCGTGCTTGGCCAGCGCTCCGGGGTACGGCGCGTAGGTCCAGCCGGTGAGCGCGCGCGCGAACGCGCGCACCTCGGGCTGGCCGTAGGTCAGGACCGGCTGCGACTGCGCGTCGAGGAGCGGCGTGCCGTCGCGCTTGAGCTCGACGACGCCAATGGAGAAGAGCTGCAGGAGCTCGCGCGCGAAGTTCTCGTTGGGCTCGGTGCCCTCGGTCGGGTCCGCCTTCGCGTTGTCGGCCATGTCGAGGTAGTGGCCCATCGCCGGCGACATCGTGATCGAGTAGAGGAGGCCCTCGAAGTTGCCGAACGCCTGCTCGGCGAGCGCCTGGTGCCATCGCGCCTGCACGTACGCCGTCTCCATGTCCGGGTCCTTCATCCCGGACACGACGAAGATCTGCGAGAGCGCCCATGCGACGCGCTGGCGGAGCTGATCGGGCGCGTAGAGCGCGTTGGTGAAGAACCGCGAGCGCAGCTTGTAAAGCGTGAGCTGGTCGACCGCGCATCGATAGGCCGCCGACTCGATCGCCGAGCCGAACGTGCAGTTGTCGGCCTCGTAGAGCGACTCGTACCAGAACGCGCTCGCCGGATACCCGGAGGCGGACCTGACGAGCTGCTCGTCGACCCACGCGGCGGCGCCGATCGCGAGCGCGCGATCGACGTCGGCGGCCGTCGCGCCGAACGTCGCCTGGTCGACGAGCCGGAACGCGTCGCGCTTCGCGGCGGCGCCGGCCTCCGCCGCGAGACCGATCGCATGGTAGGCGATGCCTTCGTAGGCGAACTGGGGATACGTGCGCTGCACGAAGTCGCGCTCGGCGTCCTGCGCCGTGTAGAAGTGCGTGCGCGTCTGCGTGTTGTAGAAGCGGTGGACCGGCACGCGATCGAAGGCGTCGGACAGGTAGGCGTGGAACACGACGCCCTCGTCGGCGAACTGCGGCCAGGTCACGAGGATGCGCTGCCGCTCGGCCGCGTCGGTCGTGTAGAAGTGCGCGCCGGTGTCGCGATTGAAGAACCGCCAGACCGGCACGGTGCCCGCGTCGGCAGTCCTCAGGGCGCGCCAGACCGGCCCCTCGTCGGCGAACTGCGGCCAGGTCGCGAGAATGTGCGCGCGCTCCACGGCGTCGGCCGTGTAGAAGTGGACGCCGGTCGCGCGATTGAAGAAGCGGTAGACGTCCGCGAGGTCGAGCGCCTTCGCCGCCGCCGAATGAGTGGACTTGAGCGGCGTCATCGCGGCCCGCGACGGCGTCGGCGTAGCGGGCTTCAGGCGGCGCAGGATCGGCGACGGCGCGTCCGCGGCACGATTCGACCGATCCGCGCCGGCCATCTCCACCGGACCGGCGCCGGCGGCAAAGGCCAGCAGCAGCCAGGCGGCGATCCCGGCGACCCAGCATCCGACCCACAGCGCCGTCACGCGCGCGGGCGTCCCGGCCGCCTGGCGGCGGAACGGAAGGGCCATCGTTCGACGCATGGGTGCCCGCACGTTCGTCATCGGGAGGAGGCGGCCGGTCTCTCCCGGTCGCGCGGCTATGCCAACGTCATAACCCTATCTCCAAATGCTGTGCAGTGCAAGCGCGGGGTCTGTCGGACAGGCTCCCGTTCGTCCGTCGGACGCGCTCCGGCGCGCGACGTCCGCCTCGCAGCCCCCTCCTCGCCGGTCGCCGAAACTCCGGTCGATCGCCTGTGCATCACAACTC
>JAKLIE010000272.1 GCA_022709775.1 Pseudomonadota bacterium | reverse complement strand
TGAAGACCGGCGCGGCGAACGAGGCGATCGCCACGACGCGCCCCCGTTACTTGGGCAGCGTCGAGACTTCCGTGTCCCAGCGCTTCAGCAGGCGCGTGCGCTCCGCCGACGACCCGTACTTCGCGAAGTCGTAGTCGATGAGCTTGATCTCGGAGAGCTTCGGCGCGGCCGCGGGCACCGGCGCGCTCCTGTTCGACGGCACCTGGTAGGACACCTTGGCCTGCGACCCTACCGCCTGCGCCTCCGGAGACAGGGCCCAGTCGTACCACTTCCTGGCGTTCTCCATGTTCTTCGCGCCCTTGATGATGCTCATGCTCCCGATCTCGTAGCCGGTGCCCTCGCACGGCGACACGATCTTCACCGGCGCGCCCGCGATCGCCTGCACGACGGCATCGTGCTGGAACGTGATGCCGACCATGCTCTCGCCGGTGGCGGCCGCGCGCGCGGGCGCCGCGCCGGACTTCGTGTACTGGTTGATGTTCCTGTGCAGCGCCTTGAGGAAGTCGAACGCCTTGTCCTCGCCCCACAGCTGCACGAACGTCGCGAGCATCGTGTACGACGTGCCCGACGAGTTCGGGTTCGCGACCTGCACCTCGTCCTTGAACTGCGGCTTGGTCAGGTCCGCCCAGCACTTCGGCTCGGCGATGCCCTTCTTCGCGAGCTGCGGCACGTTGAAGCTGTAGCCCAGCGCGCCCGCGTAGACGCCGACGGTGCGGCCCTTCGCGGCCTCCCACTGCCGCACCGCCCAGTCCTGCAGCTCGCCCATGCGCGGCGACTTGTACGGCTCGGTGAGTCCTTCCTCCGCCGCCTGCAGGTGCGGATCGCCCGTGCCGCCCCACCAGACGTCGCCGCGCGGGTTGGCGGCCTCGGCCTTGATCTGCGCGTAGAACTCGCCCGAGCTCTTGCGCGTCATCAGCACCTTGATGCCGGTCGCCTTCTCGAACGCCGCCACCATCGGTCGGCACCACTCCTCCTGCACCGTGCAGTAGACCACCACCTCGCCCTGCGCCGCGGCCGAAAGCGGCGTCGCGAGCGCGAGCGCGGGAACGATTGCGCGAAGCCAGCTCATCACTCTCATGATCTCCTCCTTGGTCGGTCTTCCTGCTTCCGGATGCCGCCTGCGGCGGTCAGCTTAACGCATTGCCCGGCCGCGCGCGCTGGGCCGCGGCCCTGCCCACTGACGCTTCCCCGGCGTCGCCCGGGAGAACCCCCGGGGCGATGCCGCACGAACCCCTTTTCGCTACAGCTCGACCGCCCTCCGTTCGACGAGAGACGCGCGCAGGGCGATGCCGATGCGCGTGGCCTCGGTGGCATCGTGCAGCGTGAGGCCGGGCGGCCGGTCGAGGCGCACGCATTCGACGAAGTGGACGGTCTCGCGCAGGAACGCGTCCTCGAAGCGTTCCCAGAACGTCGGCGTGGTCTCGGTGCGGATGCCGTGCGCATCGGCGATTTCGACCTGGTTCAGCCGCCCGTCGCGGCCGACCACGAGCCGGCCCGCGGTGCCCACGATCTCGGTGGTCGTCTCGTGACCGTGCGCCATCGTGCGCGACGCGTAGATCGTCGCCATCGCGCCGCCCTCGAACTCGCAGACCGCCACGCCGTTGTCGACGTCGCCGCATTCGGCGAGGCCCTCGTGCACGGCGATCGTGCCGACCGAGAACACGCGCCTCGGCTTCGGTGCGCCGAGGAGCCACCGCGCCGCGTCGATGTCGTGCACGCTCATGTCGAGGAAGATACCTCCGGACTTCGGCGCGAAGCGCACGAAGAACCCGGACGGGTCGTTCATGTCGGTCGTCTGCGAGCGCACGAGGAACGGCCGCCCGATCGCGCCGGACGCGATCTTCCTCTGCGCGTCCTGGTAGCTCGCGTCGAAGCGCCGCACGTAGCCGATCATCACCTTGAGCCGAGGATGACGCGCGGCCTCCGCCTCGACCGCGAGGCACTCGTCGAGCTCGAGCGAGAGCGGCTTCTCGCAGAACACGTGCTTGCCGGCCCGGAGCCCCGCGACGATCTGCTCCGGGTGCACGGTGTTGGGCGTGACGAGGAACACCGCGTCGAGGCCGGGGTGCGCGAGCAGCTGCGCGTAGTCCGGGTAGACGTGCTCGACGCCCAGGGCGCCGCGCGCCCACTCGCATTCGTCGGCCGACGGGCTGCACGCCGCGACCAGCTCGGCGCCGGGCACGCGCAACGCGAGGTTCGTCGCATGGCGCTTGCCCAGCCGGCCCAGTCCCACCACCCCGACGCGCACCGGACCGCCGCTCATGGCCGCGCCTCCGTCACAACGCGACGATGCGCTTCTCGCGCCACGAGATCGTCGCGGCCTCGGCGAGCTCCAGCGCCTTCACGCCGTCCTCGATCGTCGTCCTGATCGGCTTGCCGTGGGCGATCGCGTCGAGGAAGTGCGCCATCTCGAGCGCGTACGCCACGCGGTAGCGCTCGAGGAAGAAATGCTCGGGCTTGTCCGCGCTGACCGATTCCGCGGTCGACGCGACGACCTCGGTCGGGCGGTGGTTGCCGGCCTGCAGCATCCCCTTCGCGCCGATCACCTCGAAGCGCTGGTCGTAGCCGTAGGCGGCGCGGCGGATCGTGTTGATCTGCGCGAGGCGGCCCTTCTTCGAGCGGATCGTCACCGCCGTCGCGTCGACGTCGCCGACGCTCGCGACCGCGGGGTCGGTGAGGCAGCTTCCGGTCGCGTAGACGCTCTCGGCCTCGTCGCCGAGAATCCAGCGGAAGACGTCGAAGTCGTGGATCAGCATGTCCTTGAAGATGCCGCCCGAGCGCTTCAGGTACTCGACCGGCGGCGCGCCGGGGTCGCGGCTCGTCACGACGAGCATCTCCGGGTCGCCGATCTCGCCGGCGTCCATCCTGGCGCGCACCGCGGCGAACGTCGGGTCGTAGCGGCGCTGGAATCCGATCAGGCAGGGCACGCCGGCCTCGCGCACCGTGCGCGCGCAACGGAGCGCGCGATCGTAGGAGAGGTCGACCGGCTTCTCGCAGAAGATCGCCTTCTTCGCCCCGGCCGCCCGCTCGATCAGCTCGGCGTGCGTGTCGGTCGACGACGCGATCACGACGGCACGGATCGAAGGGTCGGCGAACACGCCCTCGACCGTGCCCACGCTCGCCCCGTGCTTCGCCGCGAGCGCGGCCGCCGCGTCCGCGTCGGGGTCGACCACGTGCTTGAGCCTCACTCCGGGCTGCGCCGCCAGATTGCCGGCGTGGATCTTGCCGATCCGTCCCGCGCCGAAAATCGCGACCTGAACGTCGCCGGGCCGTCCCGAGGCGCTCATAGCGCCCTCTCGGAGGGGCGCGAGCGCGTTGTCTGCGCGAGCTTGGGGGGTCGTCTAGTCATCGTAATCTCCGCGATGGGTCGTTTCCTCGACGTCGAGCTCGAGCCGGTAGGCGAGCGCGACGAACAGCGATTGCGCGAGGCAGAGCGCGTTGGTGAGCGAGCGAAACGCGAACGCGCCCCCCTCGCGCACCACGAGCAGCGCGCTCGCACCGCGCGCGAGCGGCGCCAGCCGGCTGTCGGTCATCACGACCGCCTTCGCCCCGCGCTTCTGCGCGTGCCGGACGCATGCGAGCGTCTCCTTTCCGTACGGCGTGAAGCTGATCGCGACGATCACGTCGTCGCGGCCGATCGAGCGCATCTGCTCGTGCACCATCCCGCCGATGCCGTCGACGAGCTGCACGCGCTTGTCGATGTGCTGCAGCGCATAGGTCATGTACGCCGCGACCGGGTAGGACCGCCGGACGCCGACGACGTAGATGTGCTGGGCGCGGGCGAGGAGCGAGACCGCCGCCGAGAGCGCCGCGTCGTCGAAGTCGCGCGAGAGCTCCTCGAGGCCGGCCGTGCTCGCGGCGACGAACTCGCGCGCCACCGCGACCGGCGTCGGCGCGCGTCGCTTGCTCGTC
>JAKLIE010000271.1 GCA_022709775.1 Pseudomonadota bacterium | reverse complement strand
TGCTGCCGTTCTGCGGCTATCACGTCGGCGACTACTTCGCCCATTGGCTGTCGATGGGCAGCCGGATCGCGCATCCTCCCCATATCTTCAGCGTGAACTGGTTCCGCAAGGACGAGGCCGGCACCTTCATCTGGCCGGGCTTCGGCCACAACATGCGCGTGCTCAAGTGGATCTTCGAGCGTTGCGAAGGCACCGCGAAGGGCCGCGAAACGCCGCTCGGCATCGTGCCCGACTTCGAGGACCTGGACTGGGCGGGGATCGAGTTCGCGCCCGAGCGTTTCGCCCAGGCGATCGGAGTCGACGTCGAGGCCTGGCAGCGCGAACTCGCCGCGCACGACGAGCTGTTCGCCCGCGTCGGCGAGAAGCGGCCCCCGGCACTGACGATCGAGCGGAACAAGCTTGGGGGACGTCTGGCGCGATAGATGCCGACAGCGAGCGCTTACTGACTCAACGGCGCCTTCGGGCGCCGTTGTCGCTTCGGGTTGCCGCTCGCATCCGTCTCCGGCGACGGTGGAAGGCGCCGATGGCGAACGCCACGGGTCCCGGACCGGCGCCTCGGCGCGGTTGGCGGGAAGGGCGGCGCCGTCCCGGAGATCCGCGACGAGGGGCTCGCGATGCGGGCCTCGTTCCGGCCGACCCGGGAACGCCATCGTCGGTCCCGCGCCCGGATCCCCGGTCGTCGCGCCGCGGCGATCCGGATCGATCGGGAATGGCTCTCCCGCGTGGCCGCGCGGAAGCGTAGGAGCTCCAAAGGTTCTCCGGAGGGCCGGGACGCCAACTCAGGCTGCGACGTGCCGGATCGTCCAGGTCGATGATGCGGCGGACGTGCCGAAGCCGTGCCGCGTGGGAGAAGGGCGGCGGGTTCGGGCAACGGACCGTCGGGCACCCGCCTCCCGGCACGAGGCCTGGTTTCACGTGAAACCGGCACCGACGACCTCGGGCGGCGCCATCGCCGGGTCCGCAGTCCACCGCCGCGGGTGGCACGCAGCGGCGCGGACGCAGGGCGGGCGGCGCCAGATGATCGGTGTCGCCGGGCGGGTGGCCAAGTCGCGCCAGCCGGGCGGGCGGGTTCGCAGCCACGCCTGTACTTCAGGCAAACCCAATCGGAGCTGCGCCCGGCCATGGGATCGGTCCGGGCCGGACGGGATCGGCGGGCATGCCTCGTCGGCGTGCGCCGACGTTCTCCGTCGGGGCGGGTGTCCGCCGCCCGGCGGTTTGGCCGAACGACGGGTGCCTGCGGCAGTCAACCGTTGCGGACCACGTCCGCGAGTCCGCAGGGGTCTCGGTCGTCCGGATGGCCGGGAGGCGTTCGGCGGGCCTGCGGCCGATCGGGTCGGCCGGCATCGACGCCGCGCGAAGAGGAAGCGCGTTCGTTCCGGGATTCGTCGCGGCACCGACTGCTTGGGGCGTCGCCGTCCGGGCGGCACGTGCGGCGAGCGGCCGGTACCGGGCAAGGTCTCCCGGAGGCAAGCGGGCCGGCCTCGTCGACGCGCACCCCCGTGGGACGGCGGCAGTCCCGAATCGATCGATGTCCCCTGGGCGGTCGCCGCCTGCCCGGATGCGCGTCTCGCGGGCCCCGAAGCAGTGCAGACACGAGATTCCTGCCGGTGGCGGCGGGTGCCTTCACGGCGACAGGGGTGGACTTGCCGGTACCATCACGGAAGGTTCCGGTCTGCGTCGACCATCCTGCGGACGCTGGTGGCCCGCAGCGCGCCGACGTCCCGTTTCACGTGAAACACCGATGGCGGGGCAGGCGCCTCCCGCGCTATAATCCGCAGCCCCGTCCGTGTCGTCGGGTGGGAAAAGACATTAATAATCATGGACTTCATATATCGCTTCGGTGTGATCGTCGTCGGCGGTGGCCATGCGGGCACCGAGGCAGCGCTCGCGTCGGCGCGCATGGGCGTGTCGACGCTGCTGCTCACGCACAGCATCGAAACGCTCGGCCAGATGTCCTGCAACCCGTCGATCGGCGGCATCGGCAAGGGTCACCTGGTCCGCGAAGTCGACGCGCTCGGCGGCGCGATGGCGATCGCCACCGACGAGGCCGGCATCCAGTTCCGGACGCTCAACGCGAGCAAGGGGCCGGCCGTCCGGGCGACGCGCGCGCAGGCCGACCGCATCCTCTACAAGGCGGCGATCCGGCGCCGGCTCGAGAACCAGCCGAACCTGACGCTGTTCCAGCAGGCGGTCGACGATCTCATCGTCGAGGGCGACCGGGTCACGGGCGTCGTCACGCAGATCGGGCTCGCCTTCCACGCCGACGCCGTCGTGCTCACGACCGGCACCTTCCTCTCGGGGCTGATCCACGTCGGCCTTCAGAATCATGAAGCCGGCCGCGCGGGCGATCCGCCGGCGAAGCGGCTGGGCGCCGCATTGCGCGAGCGCAGGCTCCCGGCCGGGCGCCTGAAGACCGGCACGCCGCCGCGCCTCGACGGCCGCACGATCGATTTCGACCGCCTCGCCGTGCAGCCCGGCGACGACCCCGAGCCGGTGTTCTCGTTCATGGGCTCGCGCGCGATGCATCCGGCGCAGCGCCCGTGCTGGATCACGCACACGACCGGACGGACGCACGAGATCATCCGCGGCGCGCTCGACCGCTCGCCGCTCTACGCGGGCGTGATCCAGGGCGTGGGCCCGCGCTACTGCCCGTCGATCGAGGACAAGGTCGTGCGCTTCGCCGCACGCGAGTCGCACCAGGTCTTTCTCGAGCCCGAGGGCCTCGCGACGAACGAGATCTATCCGAACGGCGTATCGACGTCGCTGCCGTTCGACGTGCAGATTGCGATGGTTCGGTCGCTGCCCGGATGCGAGCGCGCGCACATCCTGCGACCGGGCTATGCGATCGAGTACGACTACTTCGACCCGCGCGCGCTGCACGCGACGCTCGAGACCAAGTCGGTGAACGGACTCTTCTTCGCGGGACAGATCAACGGGACGACCGGCTACGAGGAAGCGGCGGCCCAGGGGCTGCTCGCGGGCGCGAACGCCGCGCTCCGCGTGCGCGGGGAGAAGGGCTGGAGCCCGCGGCGCGACGAGGCGTACCTCGGCGTGCTGGTCGACGACCTGATCACGCGCGGCGTCTCGGAGCCCTACCGGATGTTCACGTCGCGCGCCGAGTACCGGCTGCAGCTGCGCGAGGACAACGCGGATCTCCGCCTTACCGAGCACGGGCGGCGGCTGGGCCTCGTCGACGACGCGCGCTGGGACGCGTTCGCGAGGAAGCGCGACGCCGTCGCGAGAGAGACCGAGCGCATGAAGGCCACGCAGGTGAATCCGAACGTCGTCGCGCGCCACGAGATCGAGCGCGTCGTCGGCGCGCCGCTGGACCAGGCGTGCACGCTCGCCGATCTGCTGCGCCGGCCCGGCGTCGGTTACGCGGCTCTGATGACGCTGCCCGGCGCGGGCCGACCTGTCGACGATCCGGCGGTCGCCGAGCAGGTCGAGGTGTCGATCAAGTACGCCGGCTACATCGAGCGCCAGAAGGACGAGATCGCCCGCGCGCTCGCGCAGGAGGAGGCGCGCTTGCCGCCCGATCTCGACTACCGGACGGTCCGCGGGCTGTCGACCGAAGTGCAGCAGCGGCTCAATCAGCAGCGGCCGGACACGGTCGGACAGGCCGCGCGGATGCAGGGCATCACCCCGGCGGCGATCTCGCTCCTGCTCGTGCACCTGAAGCGCGGCCTGGTCCGGGAGGACGCGGCATGACCGAGGTCGCCCTTCCCGTCACCCTCCCCGCCGGGCTCGCGCGGCTCGGCGTCGCGCTGCCCGAAGGCGGGCACGCGAAGCTCGCCGCGTATCTCGCGCTGCTCGCGAAGTGGAATCGCACCTACAACCTGACGGCCATCCGCGAGCCCGAGCGGATGGTCACGCACCACGCACTCGACTCGCTCGCGGTGGTGCCTCACCTGCCC
>JAKLIE010000270.1 GCA_022709775.1 Pseudomonadota bacterium | reverse complement strand
TCTACTTCAACATGGACGACCCGCTCGTCGGCGGCTACGAGCCTGCGAAGGTCGCGCTGCGACGCGCGGTCTCGATGGGCTACAACGCCGAGGAAGCGCTGCGCGTGTTGCAGAAGGGGCGCGGCATCCTCGCGCAGAGCCTCGTGCCGCCCGGCATCGCGGGCTACGATCCCGGCTGGAAGCTCGGCGCCCAGGTCTACGACCCCGCGGCGTCCCGCGCGTTGCTCGACCGCTTCGGCTACAAGGATCGCGACGGAGACGGATACCGGGAGACGCCCGACGGGAAGCCTCTCGTGCTCGAGCGCTGGTCGGCGCCGACGTCGGCGCAGCGGCAGGCCGACGAACTATGGAAGAAGAACATGGACGCGATCGGGCTGAAGATCGCGATTCGCAAGGACAAGCTGCCCGAGCTTCGCAAGATGGCGCGCGCGGGCCGGATCCCTTTCGCGTCCGACGGCTGGAACGCGGACTACCCGGACGCCGAGAACTTCATGCAGCTCCTCTACGGTCCCAACGCGGGACAGGAGAACCAGTCGCGCTTCCGGCTTGCCGAGTACGACCGGCTCTACCAGCTGGCGCGCAAGCTGCCCGACGGCCGCGAGCGCACCGCGCTCTTCGGCAAGATGCAGGAGCTCGTCGTCGCGTACGCGCCGATGCGGTTCACGCAGCACGTCGTCGAGGATCACGCCTGGCATGCGCGCGTGAAGAACTACCGCGCGCATCCGATCCGCCAGTTCAGCTTTCACTACTACGACGTGGAAGGCCCTGTCCCGGGACGGTAGTGCCTCGTCCGGCATTCGCACCCGAGGCGCGCGCATGTCCCGCCGCAGCCGGACACGCGCGACGGGCTACCGCTCGCGTGCGCGGCGCTCGCGCGCGCGCCGCACGATCGCCGCGTCGTCGTCCTCGCCGTAGCCGGCGGCCACCGTGTCGGCGAACGCGCGCCGCGCCGCCTGCGCGAACGCGGCATCGGCCTGCGCCCTCGCCGCGACGTCGCAGGCGATGCCGACGTCCTTCGCGAGGATGCGCGCCGCGGCTCGCGGGAACCAGTCGCCGTCGAGCGCGCGAGGGACGCGGTCGTCGAAGATCCAGCTCGCGCCGGAGCTCGCCGAGATCACGTCGGCCGTCGCGCGCAGGTCGAGCCCGAGTGCTTCGGCGAGCGCGAGCGCTTCCGCGGCTGCGGCGAGGTTCGCGGCCGCGAGCAGGTTGTTGACGACCTTCGTCGCCGCGGCGTCGCCGACGCGATCGGAGATCGCGAACGTCCGCCCCGCGATCGCGGCGAACACGCCGGCGCAGCGCTCGCGCACGTCCGCGGGGCCGGCCACCATGAGGGTCATCGTACCGGCGGCGGCCTTCGCCGGGCCGCCCGAGACCGGCGTGTCGAGGATCGTCACGCCCGCCGCGGCCACGCGAGCGGGCAGACCCTTGACGTAGTCCGGATCGACCGTCGACGCGACGAGCACCGTGCGGTCGCGCGTCCCCGAAGCCAGGATGCCGTCGGGAGCGAACAGCACCTCGTCGATCTGCCCCGCGTCGACGACGATCACGACGACGATCGGCGCCGCGCGTGCGACCTCCGCCGGCGATCCCAGCACCGTGGCGCCCGCGGCCGCCGCACGAGCGTCTGCCTCGGGGCGAACGTCGCGCGCGACCACGCGAAAGCCGTTGCGCACGAGCGACGCGACGATGCCGAGCCCCATCGCGCCGGGCCCGACGACGCCGACGGTACCGCGTGTGCCCATCGGGGCGCTCAACGTCGGCGCGGCGCGTACGCCACGTTCACTTCATGGGGGCGGGAACCATCAGCGGCTCGCAGTTGGCGAGTCGCCACGCCGTCCCGTCGCGAATGTAGATGAGCCCCTCGGGCATCGTCGGCGAGCCGCCGCCGCCCCGTATCTCGAGGAGCCCGTTCGTGTAGCGGACGCCGGCCGCCGCGGGGACCTTCTGCAGCGTCACGCGCTCGCCCTCGGGCGTGAGCATCCGCACTTCGTCGGGGAGGAACCGGATGACGACGCGCTGGCCTTCCAGCTGGCAGGCGATCGTGTCCTGTGACGGCACGTCGGGCAGCTTCTCCGGGGAGGCGCACGCCGCGGCGAGCAGCGCGGCGACGAGGGCCGGCACGAGCGCGCGCCGGGCCTGGGGAATTCCTTGCATCGTGGGCTCCGGGAACGAATCTCCCGGTAGCGTATCGCAAACGCGCGCCCGCCGCGAACCGGGCGCGCGGCGTCGGGCGCTCAGCAGTCGGGGATCGACATCGCGATGCCGCCGAGCGACGCCTGCTTGTAGCGTCCGGCGAGGTTCCGTGCGACTTCGAGCATCGAGCGCGCGACGGCGTCGAGCGCGACGTACGGCTCGGGCACGCGAACCGCCGCCGTCGCCGCAGCGCACGCGCGCGCGGCGGCGAGGCCGTTTCGCTCGATGCAGGGCGACTCGATGCGTCCGCCTGCCGGATCGCAGGCCAGGCCGCGGTGGGGCTCGAGCGCGAGCTCCGCGGCATGGAGCGCCTGCGCGGGCGTCGCCCCCATCACGGCAGCGCAGCCCGCGGCGGCCATCGCGGCCGCGACGCCGACCTCGCCCTGGCATCCCACCTGCCGCAACCCGGCGCGGCGCAGGAGCGCGCCGGTGACGCCGGCCGTCGCCAGGAACTCGATCGCATCGTCGTCGCTCGCCAGCGTGGTCGACGCCAGCGCGTGCCGGAGCAGCGAGGCGACGATGCCGGCCGCGCCGTTCGACGGCGCGGCCACGACGCCGGATCCGGCCGCATTCTCCTCGGCGGCCGCGAGCGCCCACGCACGGCACCGCTGCGGCGCGGGGGCGCTGTCGTCGTCGGGGAACTGCGCGGCGGCCGACCGCGTGCGACCGCCCGGCAGCGTCCCGGTGCGCAGGAGCCCGCGGTCGATCGACGCGAGCATCGCGTCGCGCATCGCGAGCAGCCTTGCGCGGACCTCTCCCGGGCTCGCGATCGCCGCCTCGTTCGCGAGCGCGACGAACGCGAGCTTGCGGCCGCCCGCCGCACGGCAGGTGCGGATCAGCGCTTCGGCGGATGCCTCGTGGTCGTAGGGAACCCGGGGCGCCGGCCGGCCCGCCGGCGATTCGCCCGGTGCCAGGACGACGTCGTCGCCGAGCGCGAGGTAGAGGCGATCCGCGACGGGCGCCCCGTCGGCGCCGAAAGCCGCGAACCGCAACGCGCTGCCGTCGTGGGCGAGCGTGCGGTCGACGCGGAATCCGATGTCGGCGGCCGGATCGAATCCGACCGGGTGGCGGCCGTCGAGACGAATCGCGCGTCGCGCCGACGCGGCGGCGAGCGTGCGCGAGAACGTCGCGGAGTCGCAGCGCGCGAGGTCGACGCTCTCGAGCCCCGCGACGATCGCGCCGTCGGCGCCGCTCTCGCGGCCGACGCAGGCGGTGCCGCCGTAGAGCTCCACCGCAAGGCGGGAGACCGAGGGGATCTGCCCGGACGCCGCCAGCTCGTGCACGAACCGGCGCGCGGCGAGCCAGGGACCCGCGGTGTGGACGGACGAGGGGCCGGGTCCCGGACGCAGGACGGTGAACAGGCTCAGGTACGCCATGCCGGAACGCTCCCCCGGTGCGCGCGGCGTGGGCGCCGCGCTCGTTCTTGTCGAACGACGGAGTATGGGGGTGCCCCCGCGACGGGGTGCGGGCGGCCGAAGACCGGCGAGCGCCGGCCGCCGAACGGTCGGCTCAGGCCGACCGATGCGGCGGCCCGTCGTCGACCGGCGGAGAACCGTGCCACAGGCGCGCGATGCGTGCGCGGAAGGCGGCGTCGGCGCAGGCGCCGCAGGCGCGCGAACTGCCGACGAGCGCGCAGCCGGAGAGATCCGCCGTGCCGAGCCGCGTGATGGCGTCGCGCAGTGCGATGCGCTCCGCGTGCGCATCGGCATCGCGCAGCGTGACG
>JAKLIE010000027.1 GCA_022709775.1 Pseudomonadota bacterium | reverse complement strand
GCGCCGCGCCGGCGCCTGTTGCCAGCGCGTCGCCCGTCACCGCGTAGTAGAGCGGCTTGATGCCGAACCGGTCGCGCGCCAGCAACAGGCGCCGGCGCGGCGCGTCCCACAGCGCGATCGCGAACATGCCGCGCAGGTGATCGACGAACCGGTCGCCGTGCTCCTCGTAGAGGTGGACGATGGTCTCGACGTCGGACGCCGTGCGGAAGCGGTGGCCGGCGGCGGAAAGGCGCGCGCGCAGCTCGACGTGGTTGTAGATCTCGCCGTTGCACACGACGACGACCGTTCCGTCCTCGTTGGCGATCGGCTGCCCGCCGGTGGCGAGGTCGATGATCGCGAGCCGACGGAACGCGAGGCCGATGCCGGGGGCGACGTGGAACCCTTCCCCGTCGGGACCGCGGTGACGCAGGATGTCGGCCATGCGTCGGAGCGCCGCGGGATCGGGCGCGCGCTCCGGGTCGCGGAAGGCCAGTCCTGCGATGCCGCACACGATGCCGGTCCTCCCGTCAGGCCTGCGCGGGGGCGAGCAGCGCGCGCGGGCCCGCCCCGACCGCCCCGAGCGGCATCGGAACGCAGATGCCCGTCGCGGCGCGCGCGGACGGCGGCGTTGCGGTGAGCACGATCATGCGGCGAAGTCCGGGCACGCCCAGCCGTTCGCAGGTGGCGGAGGCGTCCCCGGCATCGCGCTCGCCCGGGCCGGCGACCGCGAGTGCGGACAGTCCGCCGCCGTCGCGGAAGACCAGCGACGTGTGCGCCAGGAACGCCTCGACGACGGGATTCATGCGGTTCCAGTGCACGAGCGTCGTCGAGTGCACGTCGGGCCGATCGTAGACCGCCGCGCCCCACTTGCGCTTGAAGCGCGTGAGGCCGTCGTCGAGAGACGGACGGCTTCCCCTGAAGTCGATGTCCGCGCACCGGCTGCTTCGCGCGAGTTCGATCAGCTGTGCATAGACGGCGGGGATCGCTCCTTCCTTCATCCTGGCCGGGTCGCCGCGCACGACGCCCAGCGCGACCGCCGCCAGCGTGTCGTGCCGGCGCTCGAACAGGCATCCGGCGACGCGCTCGCCATCGCGAGAGACCCAAAGGATGCCGCCGCGCCGGAACGCGCGGCGCAGGCGGCGCAGCGGCTGGACGTGCGCTTCGGGGCCATGGCGGATTCGCGTGAACGGCGCGTACATTCCGCCGTGGAACGCAGCGAGATCGGCGGCACGATGCGAGATCTCGCTCGTCCACCGGGCCTGGCGGATTCGCCGCAGGTCGTCCGCCAGGCTGCGGCTCCGGTGCGCCAGCTTCGCGAGGTCGAAGGGGGCCGCGAGCCGCATGCCGATCCAGTCCGGGACCGGCAGGTAGTCGTCGCCGAGCCCAAGCCGAGCGGCGGAAACGCGCGCCACGTGAACGACCGCGAGATCCGCCGTCGCTCGCGCCTGGCGAAGCGTCCGCGCTATCCTCCACGCGGGGACATGACCCATGGGCTCCCGCGCCGGCTCACCGGCGAAGAACCGCGCGGCCAGCCATCGGACGCGCTTCGTCCGGCCCGCGACGAGCATGGTCGCGGGCTGCCCTCCGTGCAGCGCGACGCCGCGCAGCAGCGTCACGGCGACGACCACGTCGAACAGCGGCGCAAGCCACGCCTTCCAGCGCGAACCGTACTCCGGCTCGGGCGTCTCCCTGTTCATGCGTCCCGCCAGTCGCGCCGGAAGTGCCTGCGCCACGGGCCGATCCGGATCCGGCCGAGCATGGCGACCGGCCGGAAGCCGCTCTTCGCATGGGCGCGCAGCGCGGACCGGTTCTCGGGCACGGTCCCGCGGAGCGCGCTCCGGAAGCCCTTTTCGCGGAGGTCGCGCAGTTGATGGAGGCACAGCACGTGCGCGAGCGCGTGCCCCCGATACCCGGCATCCGTCCACGCGTCGGTCAGGTACGCGTCGCCGTCGGCGATCGGCATCGTGCGCTCGAGGTAGCTGGACCAGTAGGGCGGGTCGGCGCGCCAGCATGCGGAAACGATGCGTCCCTCGTGCCTCAACACGTGGCAGTTCCACCCCGACGCGAGGTGGGCGGCGATTCGTGCGCGGTCGGCGTCCGGGCGCAGCGCGAGGTAATCGTCGATGTCGTCCTTGCCGAGCGAGGCGAACTCGACCGGCAGCGTCGGCACGACGTCGGCGATCGGTTCGTCGAGCGGGCGGGCGAGCAGAAGCACGCGCCTGAAGCCGGCCTCGCTGGCGACCTTGTACGCGAACGCCTCGAGGCCGTCGCGCCGCAGCGCGCCGACCGCGCGGTCGATCGCGCCGCCGGGAGCGATCATCGCGACCCCGCCGTCATGACTTGCGGGCGAGCGCGCCGACGTAGTGCCCGGTGAGGAACCGCGTCGGCAGCGCTGCGAGCGACTCCCATCGCGCCAGGCGCCGGAGGAATCGCGCGCGCGAGCCGGGCGTCGCGCGCCGCTCGAGCGCGCGGGAGCGTCGCACCGCGGCCGCCCGCGGGCAGTGCAGCAGCGCGACCATGTCGAGCACCTCGAAGCCCGTCGCGCGCAGCGCGCGCCGAAGGGCGCCCGGCCCCATCGTCACGCCGACCGGGTACGGAACCAGCCCCAGGCGGCGGAGCCACGGGTACGGCAGCGCATTGCGCAGCGCGACCGCGGGGTGGCGCGGGTTGTCGAGCGTGAGAATGAGACGTCCCCCGGGGCGCAGCACGCGATGGAGGCCGTCGAGCGCGTCGCGGATCTCCGCGCGCGTCTCGAAGTGATCGAGCGTCGAGTTCGAGACGACGATGTCGAACGCCGCGTCCGCGAACGGCAGGCGCCGGACGTCGGCCGCGACGATCTCGAGGCCGGGATGGCGGAGCTTCGCCGCGGCGAGCACCGACGGGGCGACGTCGATGGCGAACACGTCGCGCGCGTGGAGGCGGAGCAGCGGGTAGAGCCCGGCGTCCATCGCTTCGTCGAACAGGTCGGTCTTGAGCAGGCGCTCGCGCGCGCCCTCGTCCAGCCATCGTCCGACGAGCGCCGCGTTGACGGCGTCGCTGTGCGCGCGCCACAGCCGGCCGTCGTTCGCGGCGATGAGCGGCTCGACGGCGGACTCCCAGCGGCCCTGGGTCGGCGCGGGGAGCGGGGCGGGGGGCATGGCGTGGACGTGGCGATCGGACGCCCGGGCGATGCGACGCGTCGCGCGGGCCTTGCCGAACCTTACCGCAAGATGGCCGCCGGGTGCGCGAACGGTCCGGGCGAGGGGCCATTTGCGAAGCCGCGACGGTTCGCCTATCGTTGGCCGTTGCGCGGAATCGCGATCACGGAGCGACCTCGACATGGGACATTGGATCGAACTCACCGCCGCCGACGGCGCGACGATCTCGGCGTGGCG
This sequence comes from Pseudomonadota bacterium, assembly GCA_022709775.1. Next base: position 6,558 of record JAKLIE010000027.1, on the reverse strand, counting down.
CGCCGAGCCGAAGGGCGCGCCGCGCGGCGGACTCGTCGTCGTGCAGGAGATCTTCGGCGTCAACAGCCACATCCGCAGCGTGTGCGATGGCTACGCGGCGGACGGCTACCTTGCCGTCGCCCCGGCGCTGTTCGACCGGATCCATCCGCGCGTGGACCTGGGGTACACGCCAGGCGACATCGAGCGCGGGCGCGACCTCAAGGCGAAGGCTTCCCTCGATCAAGCGCTCGCCGACGTCGAGGCGGCCCGCGCGTCGGCGGCGTCCGCGGGCAAGGTCGGCATCGTCGGGTACTGCTGGGGCGGCTACATCGCGTGGATGAGCGCGGCGAGGCTGCCGGGCTTCGCGTGCGCCGCGCCCTATTACGGCGGCGGCATGCTGGAGGCCGCGGGCGAGCATCCGCGCTGCCCGGTCCTCGCGCACTTCGGCGAGATGGACATGCACATCCCGGTCGAGGGCGTGCGCAAGTTCGCCGCGGCGCATCCGGAATCGCAGGTGCTCGTCTATCCCGCCAACCACGGCTTCAACTGCGACCAGCGCGGATCGTTCGACGCCCCTTCCGCCAGGCTGGCGCGCGAGCGGACAGTCGAGTTCCTGAGGCAGCACGTCGGTTGACGCCGGCGCTGCAGACGGCTGGCGCGGCGACCGGCGCGAGTGCCCCGATAGCGCCAACAGGCCCTAGTTGGCCTTGAACCGCACGCGCATGACCTTCCTGTCGTACTCGGCCTCGGTCGCGAGCGTGATCTCGGTGCCGTCGGGGGCGTAGACGCGCCCTCCGCTCTTGCGGCACAGGTCGCGTTCGTACTGACAGGGGCCCATTTCGGGATGTCGCCGGCACATCGTGCCCGCCTTCTCGTCGAACGCGATCGCGGTGGTCTTCCGCTCCGCGCCCGATCCGCTCGAGCACACGTAGATCGCGCCGGCCGGGAACGAGGACGGATCGACCTTCTGAGCAGGTGCCGCCGGCGCCGGCGGGACCGCGACGCGGGCCACCGGCGCGGTCGCGACCTCGCGGGACGGCGTGATCGGAATCGGTTCGCGCGGGGCGGTGCCGCACGCGGCGACGACTGCGCAGGTCGCCGCGAGCGTCGCCGCGCGCACCGCGCGCCTCATCGCTTTCGGCCCCCGAGCAGCGAGCCCAGCACGCCGCGCGTGATCTCGCGCGCGATCGACGAGCCGACCGAGCGTGCGGCGCTCTTGGCGAGCGCGTCGACCATGCCTTCGCGCTTGCCGCCGCGCGGTCCCGTCGAGCCGAACAGGATGTCGGACAGCCCGCCCATCAGGCCGCCTCCCGACGTGGGGGCTTCCTGTCCGGCACCGGGCGCCTGGTCCGCACCCTGCGGTACCGCCGTTCCGCCTCCGGCGCGCGCCTTCAGCCTCTCGAACGCCGAATCGCGGTCGACGGTCTTCTCGTACTGGCCCGCCACGACGGAATTCGCGACCAGCCCGCGTCGCTCCTCGGGCGAGATCGGCCCGATGCGCGAGCCCGGCGCGAACATCCACGCGCGCTCGGTGATTCCCGGCGAGCCCTTGGCGTCCAGGAACGACACGAGCGCCTCGCCGGTGGCGAGCTCGAGGATCGCCTTCCCGATGTCGAGCTTCGGGTTGGGGCGCATCGTGTCGGCGACCGACTTCACCGCCTTCTGGTCGCGCGGCGTGAACGCGCGGAGCGCGTGCTGGATCCGGTTGCCGAGCTGGCCCAGAACCTTGTCGGGAACGTCGAGCGGATTCTGCGTGACGAAGAACACGCCGACCCCCTTCGACCGGATGAGACGCACGACCTGCTCGATGCGCTCGAGGAGCGCCGGCGGCGCCTCGGAGAACAGCAGGTGCGCCTCGTCGAAGAAGAACACGAGCTTCGGCTTGTCTCGGTCGCCGACCTCCGGCAGGTTCTCGTAGAGGTCGGCGAGCAGCCACAGCAGGAACGTCGAGTACAGCCGCGGCGCGGTCATCAGCTTGTCGGCGGCGAGGATGTTGACGATCCCGCGGCCTTTCGCGTCGGTCTGGATCAGGTCGTCGACGTTCAGCATCGGCTCGCCGAAGAATCGGTCGCCGCCCTGTTCCTCGATCTGCAGCAGCCCGCGCTGGATCGCGCCGACCGACGCCGGCGAGACGTTGCCGTACTGCGTCTTGTATTGCGCGGCGTTGTCCCCCACGTGCTGCAGCATCGCCCGCAGGTCCTTGAGGTCGAGCAGCAGGAGCTTGTTGTCGTCGGCGATCTTGAACGTGAGGGCGAGCACGCCCTCCTGCGTCTCGTTCAGGTTGAGGAGGCGGGCGAAGAGCAGCGGTCCCATGTCCGAGACCGTCGCGCGCACCGGGTGGCCCTGCTCGCCCCAGACGTCCCAGAGCGTGACCGGGCAGTCGCCCCAGGCGGGCTCGGGCAGGCCCAGCTTGTCGAGCCGCTCCTTGAGCTTCGGGGACATCGATCCCGGGAACGCGATGCCGGTCAGGTCGCCCTTGACGTCGGCCATGAACACGGGCACGCCGATGCGCGAGAACTGCTCGGCGAGCACCTGCAGCGAGATCGTCTTGCCGGTGCCGGTGGCGCCGGTGATGAGCCCGTGCCGGTTCGACATCGAAGGCAGGAGGGCGAGCTCCAGGTCGCCGTGCCGGGCGACGATAAGCGGGTCGGCCATGGAATCCTCGGGGGTGGTTTCCGGGGGAGTTTAGCAACCCCGGCCCGCGCCGGGCGGCGACTGCGGCCCCGCAGGGGCGGCGGCGGGAGCAGGCCCGCAGGGAACCCCTCCCATCCGGGGCGTTTTTGGGGTATACTTTTTCGGATAAGCAGGCGAAAAGCAACGAGAAATGGGCTGGGGCAGCCCATTTTTTTTTGGCGAACACGATGACGACGACCCTGGGCGAGCTGCTCGCGCAAACCGTGCCCCCGCTGGGGTACGAGCTGGTCGATTGGGAGTCCTCTCCCAAGGGCCGGATGGTGCGCGTGTTCATCGACAAGCCGGGCGGGGTCGACGTCGAGGATTGCGCGCGGGTCTCGCAGCACCTGACGCGGCTGTTCGCGGTCGAGAACGTCGACTACGAGCGGCTCGAGGTGAGCTCGCCCGGACTCGACCGGCCGCTGAAGTCGGCAGCCGACTACGAGCGCTTCCGGGGACAGGAAGCGACGCTCGTGCTGCGCGAGAAGCTGAACGACACGCGGAAGGTGCGCGGGATGATTGGCGGGATCGACGGCGCGGATGCGCTGGTCGAGACGCCGGGCGGGACGGTGCGCGTCCCGCTGGACAACATCGAGCGCGCGCGCCTCGTGCCGAAGATCGAATGGAGAAAAGACCGATGAACAGCGGGAAGGAAGTGCTGCTGCTGGTGGACGCGCTCTCTCGGGAGAAGAACGTTCCGAAGGAGACCGTGTTCGCCGCGCTCGAGATGGCGCTCGCCTCGGCGACGAAGAAGCGCTTCGCCGACGACGTGGACGTGAGGGTCGCGATCGACCGCGAGACCGGCGAATACGACGCGTTCCGGCGCTGGACCGTCGTGCCCGACGAGGAGCACGAGGAGCCGTCGCGCCAGATCGCGATCACCGACGCGCCCGAGCGCGGCGAGAACCTCCAGCTGGGGGACATCGTCGAGGAGCCGCTGGAAGCGGCGACCTTCGGCCGCATCGGCGCGCAGGCCGCGAAGCAGGTGATCCTGCAGAAGATCCGCGACGCGGAGCGCGAGCAGATCCTGAACGACTTCCTCGCCCGCGAGGACAACCTGCTCACCGGCACGGTCAAGCGCATCGAGCGCGGCAACGCCATCGTCGAGTCGGGCCGCATCGAGGGCATGATCCCGCGCGACCAGCTGATCCAGAAGGAGATGCTGCGCGTGGGCGACCGGGTCCGCGCGTACGTGATGAAGATCGACCGCACGGCGAAGGGCCCGCAGCTCGTCCTGTCGCGCGTCGCGCCCGAGTTCCTCGCGCGCCTGTTCGAACTGGAGGTGCCCGAGATCGAGGAGGGGCTCATCGAGATCAAGGCGGCGGCCCGCGACCCCGGCATCCGCGCGAAGATCGCGGTCAAGTCGAACGACCCGCGCCTCGACCCGCAGGGGACCTGCATCGGCATGCGCGGCTCGCGCGTGACGGCGGTCACCAACGAGCTCGCCGGCGAGCGCGTCGACATCGTGCTGTGGTCCGACGACCCGGCCAAGCTCGTCGTGAACGCGCTCGCGCCCGCCGAGGTGCAAAGCATCGTCGTCGACGAGGAGAAGCACTCGATGGACGTCGTGGTCGACGAGGAGAACCTCGCGATCGCGATCGGTCGCAGCGGCCAGAACGTGCGGCTCGCCTCCGAGCTCACCGGGTGGCACCTGAACCTGATGAGCGTCGAGGAATCGCACAGCAAGCGCGAGGAGGAGACGGTCCGCGTCCGCACGCAGTTCATGGAGAAGCTCGACGTCGACGAGGAGGTCGCGGACATCCTGGTCGCCGAAGGCTTCACCTCGCTCGAGGAAGTGGCGTACGTGCCGCTCACCGAGATGCTCGAGATCGAGGCGTTCGACGAGGACACCGTCAACGAGCTGCGCAGCCGCGCGCGCAACGCGCTGCTGACCGAGGAGATCGTGCGCGAGGAGAGCGTCGAGAACGTCGAGGAGGCGCTCCTTTCGCTCGAAGGCATGGACACCGAAGTCGCGTCGAAGCTCGCCGCGTCGGGAATCACGACCCGCGACGGTCTCGCCGACCTCGCGGGCGACGAGCTGGTCGAGCTGACCGGGATCGACGAGGCGCGCGCGCAGGCGCTGATCATGAAGGCGCGCGCGCACTGGTTCGACACCCCTGCCGACGCGGCGACCGCCGCGACCGCGCACTAGGGCGGCCGCGACAACCACGGAGGCCCGCTCATGGCCCAGACCACGATCGAACAATTCGCCACCGAGCTCAAGATGCAGGCCGGCGCGCTGCTGGAGCAGCTCGCGGCGGCCGGAGTCGGCACGAAGAAGGCCGGCGACAAGCTCACCGAGCAGGACAAGACGCGCCTGCTCGACTACCTGCGCAAGCAGCACGGCGCGGCCGGCGAACCCAAGAAGCGCATCACGCTCACGCGCAAGCAGACCTCCGAGATCCGCGCGCCCGACGCGTCGGGCAAGGCGCGCACGATCCAGGTCGAGGTGCGCAAGAAGCGCGTGCTCGTCCGCCGCGAGGAGGGCGAGGCCGCGCCCCCGCACGAAGAGGCGGGAGCCCCTCCCGTCGACGTCGCGCCGGTGGTCGAGGCGCCGGTGGCGGAGGCCCCGGCAGTCGCGGCGCCGGTCGAGCCGCCCGTCGTCGAGGTTCCCGTCGTCGAGGCGCCGGCTCCGGAGCCCGCCCCAGCCGTGACGGCGCCCGCGCCTGCCGCGGCGCCTGCCCCGCGTTCGCACCTGTCGGCGGCCGAGATCGCCTCGCGCGAAGCCGAATCCAGGAAGCAGCAGGAGCTCTTCGCGCGGCAGGAGGAAGACATCCGCCGCAAGCAGGAAGAGGCTGAGCGCCGCAGGGTGAAGGCGGAGGAGACCGCGAAGGCTGCCGCCGAAGCCGCCGCCAGGGCGGCCGAAGCCGAGGCGAAGGCGAAGGCCGCGCCGGCCGCGAAGACGGAAGGCACGCTGCATCGCCCCGCGGCGAAGCCCGGCGAGCGCCGCGACAAGCCCGCGAAGAAGCCCGGCGGACCGGTGTTCTCGGAGGAGGCCGCACGCAAGCGTGCGCTCAAGCTGCGAGGCGACACGGGCTCCGCGACCGCCGCGACCGGCTGGCGACAGCCGAAGGTCGGCGCGCGCCATCGCGACGAGGAGGGCGGCGAGGGAGCGACGGCGGCCGGTCCGGTCGTCCGCGAGATCCTGGTCCCGGAGACGATCACCGTCGCCGAGCTCGCGCACAAGATGTCGGTCAAGGCGGCCGAGCTCATCAAGGTGCTGATGAAGATGGGCACGATGGTGACGATCAACCAGGTGCTCGACCAGGAGACCGCGATCATCGTGGCCGCCGAAATGGGGCACAAGGCGTCCGCCGCGAAGCTCGACGATCCCGACGCGCTGCTCGCCGAGGTGCACGAAGGCGAGGCCGCGGAGTCGCTTCCCCGGCCGCCGGTCGTCACCGTGATGGGTCACGTCGACCACGGAAAGACGTCGCTGCTCGACATGATCCGGCGCGCCCGCGTCGCGAGCGGCGAGGCGGGCGGGATCACCCAGCACATCGGCGCGTACCACGTCCAGACGCCGAAGGGCGTGATCACGTTCCTCGACACGCCGGGCCACGAGGCGTTCACCGCGATGCGGGCGCGGGGCGCGAAGGTGACCGACATCGTCGTGCTCGTCGTCGCAGCGGACGACGGCGTCATGCCGCAGACGAAGGAGGCGATAGCGCACGCGAGGGCCGGCAGCGTGCCGCTCGTCGTCGCGATCAACAAGATCGACAAGGGCGACGCGAACCCCGAGCGCGTCAAGCAGGAGCTCGTCGCGGAGAGCGTCGTGCCGGAGGAGTTCGGCGGCGACGTCCAGTTCATCCCGGTGTCGGCGAAGACCGGCCAGGGCATCGACGCGCTGCTCGATGCGATCCTGCTCCAGGCGGAGGTGCTCGAGCTCAAGGCGCCCAGGGATGC
>JAKLIE010000269.1 GCA_022709775.1 Pseudomonadota bacterium | reverse complement strand
CTCCACTGCCGCGGAAGCGGCGTGTGGCCGCCGCGCCTGATCGCTACTTCAGGACCTGGACCAGGTTGTTGAAGTCGTCGGTCCACAGGCGCCAGTCGCGGCGCGGGCTGATCGGCGTCGCGGCATCCGCGATCGACGGTTTCGCGAGCGCCGCGGGATCCGCCGAGAGCAGCACCCATTCGCTGCTGCTCCCGAGCCTGCCGTCTCCGCTGTCCGAGATCCACGCGACGGCGAGGCCTCGCGCGTGCGCGAGCCCCTCGACGACCGGCACGAGGTCGAGGAACCGGTTGGTCACGTGGAACGCGACGATGCCGTTCGGCTTCATGTGCCGCAGGTAGATCTCGAGCGCCTCGGCCGTGATCAGGTGCACGGGGATCGCGTCGCTGGAGAACGCGTCGATCGCGAGCACGTCGAAGCCCTGCGGCGCCTCGCGCTCGAGCACGAGGCGCGCGTCGCCGAGCGGCGTCTCGATCGTCGCCTCGCTGTCGCCGAGGTAGGTGAAGTCGCGCTTCGCGATCTCGATCACCGCCGGATTGATGTCGTAGAACCGGTAGACGTCGCCCTTCGCGCCCCAGGTCGCGATCGTGCCCGTGCCCAGCCCGATCACGCCGACCTTGACCGGCTCGACGCTCGGATGCCTCGACTCGATCGCGAGGCCGATGCCCGAGGTCGCCGTGTAGTAGGTCGTCGGCTCGCGGCGCAGCACCGGATCGCCGTACTGGTTGCCGTGCATGATCGTGCCGTGGATCAGGATGCGCTTCGTCGCCTCGTCCGAGCCGGTCTGCCACACGCGCAGCACGCCGTAGAAGTTGCGCTTCGCGACGATCGTACCGTCGTAGAACTCGCGCACGTACCAGGCGGCGCACCCGATCGTCACGAACAGCGAGACGAGGCCGAGGATACCGAACACCGCGTGGTCGCGGCGGACCTGCCACAGCAGCAGGAGCGCGCAGAGCGCGAGCGCGGCGCCCAGCTCGAAGTAGGCGGGCAGCAGGAGCGGCGCGAGGATGCCGACGAGGACCGAGCCGATCGCGCCGCCCAGCGAGATCATCAGGTAGAAGCGCGTGAGGTGGCGCGGCGACGGCTTGAGGCGCACGAGCTCGCCGTGGCAGAACATGCACGCCAGGAAGAGCCCGGTGCAGAACACGCCGACCTGGATCGCGAGCTCGTGCGTGAGGCTCGGATCGGCCTGCGTCCACGCCATCACGCCCAGCGCCGCGGCGACCATCGACAGGAAGACGTCGCGCTTGTACCAGCCCGTGCCGTCGAAGCACAGGATGAACGTCAGCAGGTAGAGCGCGAGCGGGACGATCCACAGGAGCGGCACCGCAGCGACGTTCTGCGTGATGTGGTTCGAGATCGCGAGCAGCAGGATCGACCCGGTCGCCGCGAGCGTGATCCACAGGCCCTGGCGGGCCGGCGTCGGCGGCGCGCCGCCGTCGTCCGCCGCATCCGCGGCGGGGGCTTCCGCCGCGACGGACGACGGCGCGACGTGCGTCCGCACCATGGCGTGGGGGGCGCGCCGGCTCGCGTAGCCCGCGGCGATGCAGAGCGCGACGAACGCGACGTATCCCGCCGACCACCCCCAGGCCTGCGCGCGGGTCACGACCCACGGCTCGAGCAGGAACGGATAGCCCAGGAGCGCGATCATCGACGCGAGGTTCGACAGCGCGAAGAGCCGGTACGGGCTCCGCGCGGGGAAGCGGCGTGCGAACCACACCTGCACGAGCGGGCTCGTCGTCGAGAGCAGGAAGTAGGGCAGGCCGATGGTCGCGGTGAGCATGCCGAGGATCAGCCACGACGGGTTCTCGGCGCCCGCGGGCTTCCAGAACGCCGCGGGCACGATCGGCAGCAGCGCGATGCTCGCGACGAGGAGCACCGCATGGACGACGAGCGAGTTGCGCGGCGTGAGGCGGCGCACCGTCCAGTCCGCGTACGCGTAGCCCAGCAGCAGCGTCGTCTGGAAGAACACGAGGCACGTGGTCCAGACGGTCGCCGAGCCGCCGAACCACGGCAGTATCTGCTTCGCGATCACCGGCTGGACGAGGAACAGCAGGAACGCGCTGGTGAAGATCGTGACGGCGTAGAGGAGCATCGGGACGGCGGCGGGGCGCGAAGGCCGCCATTGTAGGCGACCGCGGCCGCGGTCGAGCGCGGCCCGGCCGGGAGCCCGCGGCCCGGCTCAGTGGAAGGTGCGCGGCCGGAAGTACTCGACGCGGTCGATCGACCTGACCCTGAGCTCGCGCACGTCCGCGCCCTGCAGCAGGCGCAGCGGAACCTCGGAGCCCGCGCTGCGCCCCGCCCAGAGCTTGCGGTAGAACTCTTCCTGGGTGCGTACCGGCTCGCCCGCGACGCCGAGAATGATGTCGCCGGCCTGGACGCCCGCCTCGTCGGCGGGCCCGTCGGGCGACACGCGCGTGACGATCAGGCGTCCCTGCACCTCGTCGGCCGCGACGCCGAGCCACGGCCGCGCGGGCCCCTTGCGGCGACCGTCGGCGACGAGGTCGGCGAGGATGGCCCTGAGCGCGTCGATCGGGACGAACAGGTTCCCCGGCAGGCGCGGCTCGTCGCCGGTCGCATCGCGGACGATGAGCGAGCCGACGCCCACGAGCCTGCCGTCGCGGTCGATCAGCCCCGCGCCGCTCCACGCGCTGGTCGGGGGGCTCGTCCACAGCGCCTCGTCGAGCATGTATTCCCAGCTGCCCGTGAACGGGCGCTTCGAGACGACCCACGCGAACGCGGCCTCGTCCGCGCCGCCGTGGCTCGCGATCATCACCGGGTCGGTCTCCGCCATGCGTCCCGACGCGCCGAGCGCGACCGGCGTCGCTTCGATCGGCACGATCGCGCGCAGGAGCCCGAAGCCGCTCGCGTGGTCGTAGCCCACGACCGTCGCGGGCAGCACTCGCCCGCGGTGGTCGGTGACCGTCACCTCGTCGGCCTCGACGATCAGGTAGCCGATCGTCACGATCAGCCCGTCGCTGCCGATGAGAATGCCGGACCCTTCGCGCGCGCTGCCGAGCGAGGCGGCGCTGCGCGCGTTCGGCACGGCGCGCGCGCTCACCTTGACCACGGCCCGAAAGAGCTGCCCGGCGTCCGGCGCGGCGGCTTCGGGCGATTTGCGCGCGTCGGCGTTCGGGACGGGCGACGTCGACGCGGCGAACGCGACGGGGATCGCGAGCGCCGCGACGAGCGCGAGCAATGCGGGGCGCAGAGTCGCGAGCGACGGCAACGAGGCTGCCATGGCTGCCTCCGTGGGGCGTGCGCGGCGGCGGCGCCCGTCCGCGCGATGGGCGGTGCGCGGCTGGCGCCTCGCGGGGCTCGCATCGCACGGGCTCACTATAGCGGGATCACCGTGGCGCGCAAGCGCGTGCCGCTGGACAACCGGTACATCGTCCGGGCCCCCGGCGCCCGGCACTGCGCCGGCATCGCGCGTATATACTTCGAACTCCGCGCGGCGTTCGATCGCGACGCGTGCGTCCCCGCTCCGCTCCCGGTTCCCGATGCCCTCATGAAAACCGTCTCCGCATCGAAGCTCGTCGACCTCGTCGCCGCGATCGTCCAGGGTGCCGGGTCGTCGCAGCACGAGGCGCGGACCGTCGCGCGCCGGCTCGTCGATTCGAACCTCGTCGGCCACGACTCGCACGGGGTGCTGCGCGTCGCCAAGTACCTCGACTGGGTGCGCGACGGCACGCTGAAGCCGAACACACCGCCGCAGGTCGCGTTCGAGAGCGACACGATCGCGATCGTCGACGGGCAGCGCGGGTTCGGCCAGGTGACCGGCGAGACCGCGACGCGCATGGGCATCGCGAAGGCCAAGGCGAAGGGCATCGCGATGATCGGTCTGCGCAACTGCGGGCACCTCGGGCGGCTCGGCGACTGGGCGGAGATGGCGGCGGAGGAGGGGCAGGTGTCGCTGCACTTCCTCAACACGTCGGGCGCG
>JAKLIE010000268.1 GCA_022709775.1 Pseudomonadota bacterium | reverse complement strand
GATCTTCGGCGTCGCGGCGCGCGCCTCGGGAGACCAGCCGCCCGATTCGCGCAGGTTGACGAAGCGGATCGTCTGCGTTCGCGCGCCCTCCTGCGCGACCTCCTCGAAGAGCCGAGCCTCCTGCGTGCAGGCGACGAGGACGTCGCCATGCGCGCCCTCCGCGAAGGCAGGAAGCTCCTTCTGGCAAAGCATCGTGCGCACCTTAGGCGCCGCGGGCAGGTCGAGCGCGCGGCCGATCGCGGCCGCGTCGAGCGGCTGCGTGCCGTTGCACGAGCACAGGAACAGGTCGCGGCCGGCGACGCTCATCGGCCGGCTCCGGGGTCCCCCTGGTCGCCTGCTGCCCGGTCGGGATCGACCGGCACGACGACGGCACCGTCTGCCGCGGGGACGTCGCCTGCCTGCGCGATTGCCGGCCCGTCCCGAGGCGCGGGCGCGGAATCCTCCGTCGACGCCCCGGTCTCCGACGGCACCTCCTCGACCTCCCCGCGCTCGTTGATGCGCGTCTGCGGCGGATCGAACAGGTAGCGCGACTGCACGAGACCGCGCACCGTCTCCGCGTCGATCGGATCGGGCTTCGAGTAGTCGTCGATGTAGACGTCGAGGCCGTCCATCACGTTGAAGCGCGGATCGGAGAACAGCTTGCGGAGCGCCGCACGCTTGAGCGACGGGTCGACTTCGGGCTTCATGAACGCCGTGAAGTCGGCGTCGAACCCGAGCGACTCGACCGGAGGAAGCGCGCCCGCCGCGGCGGGCGCGGAGGCGGCGGGCGCCTTCGCATCCGGCGGAGGTGCGGCCGGACGGGCCGCAGGGGCCTCCACGGGGGCGGATTCGCGGACCGCCGCGCGCTTGCGGTCGGACCACCGCTTGAGCGAGAAGCGCTCGTGCTCGGGCGCGTCGGTCATGGCGGCCGGCGTCAGCGCGACGTACCGCCGTCGCGGTCGCGGTCGCGGACCATCGCGCCTTCGGCGAACGGGTCGTTCCGCTTCTGCTTGCGCTTCGGCTCGGGCTTGTAGTTCGCCGCCACGAAGGGCTCGAGCATCGCGCGCAGGCGCGGATCGAGCGGAACCGAGTCGACCTGCTCGCCCCCGTCCATCATGCGTGCGGCCTCGTTGTACGAGAGCGTGACGACGAACGGACGGACCGGCGGCTCGCCGTCGTCGCGATGGCGCCACATCACGAAGGCCATCGGGTCGGGCGCCGACAGGTTCAGGTAGTAACCCTCGCTCTCCACCGCGTGCATCTCGGTCGTCTGGCCGGGGAAGCGCCAGCGCTCGAGGACACCCTCCGCATCGAGGCGCTCGACGGCCGAATCGTCGGCAGCGTCCGGGTCGCCGTCGACGGGCACCACGCGCGAGGGCTGCCAGCGCGAGTCGGCCCATCGGCTCGCGACCGGGACGCGCTCGAACTCGACGGCGACGGAAATCCTCGTGGCTCGCATGGTGATGGGCGAAATGCGTACACGTTCGCCGCGAATTCGATCATACCGCAGCGATCGGGGCCCGGCGCCGTCTGCTAACATGATCAGACACACGCGCGACCCCGCACGCCATGTCCAGGATCATCCCGCTCGCCGTCGGGCGCCCCACGGGCGCAGGGGCTTGGGACGCGCTCCTCGCCCGCGAGACCGGAACGGGCGGCCCGCCCGTCGACACCCTGGGCCGCAGGCTGCACGACCTGCGCATCTCGGTCACCGATCGCTGCAACTTCCGCTGCGTCTACTGCATGCCGAAGGACGTCTTCGGCCGCGACTACCCGTTCCTGCCCCAAGACGCGCTGCTGACCTTCGAGGAGATCGCGCGGATGGCCCGCGCGTTCGTCGGCCTCGGCGTCGAGAAGATCCGCCTGACCGGCGGCGAGCCGCTGCTGCGCAGGCACGTCGAGCGCCTGGTCGCGATGCTCGCCGAACTGCCGGTCGACCTCACGCTGACGACGAACGGCGCGCTGCTCGCGCGCAAGGCTCGCGCGCTGGCCGACGCGGGACTGAAGCGCGTGACCGTGAGCCTCGACGCGCTCGACGACGCGACGTTCCGCGCGATGGGCGACACCGACACGCCGGTCGCCCAGGTCCTCGAAGGCATCGAGGCGGCGTCGCAGGCGGGACTCGCTCCGGTCAAGGTCAACACGGTCGTCAAGCGAGGCGTCAACGAACACGCGATCCTCGACCTCGCTCGCCACTTCCGCGGCACCGGGCACATCGTGCGATTCATCGAGTACATGGACGTCGGCGCGACCAACGGCTGGCGCATGGACGACGTGGTGTCCGCCTCCGAGATCCTCGAACGGATCGACAGCGAGTTCCCGCTCGAGCCGGTCGACCCGAACTATTCCGGAGAAGTCGCCGAGCGCTGGCGGTATCGCGACGGCGCCGGCGAACTCGGCGTGATCGCGTCGGTGACGCAGGCGTTCTGCCGCGACTGCACGCGCATGCGCCTGTCCACCGACGGCAAGCTCTACACGTGCCTGTTCGCGAACGAGGGCCACGACCTGCGCGGGCTCGTGCGCGGCGGAGCCGACGACGCGACGCTCACGCGCGCGATCTCGGCGGTGTGGCGCACGCGCGCCGACCGCTACTCGGAGCTTCGCAGCGCGGCGACGCCGCGCGAGCGTCGGATCGAAATGTCGTACATCGGAGGCTGACAGGAGTCAGGAAACAGGAAACAGAGGACAGATGTCAGCGGCAGCGGCGATTCCGGTGGCGGCGCATCGGAGCGCCGGACGCGCTCGCGCCCGTCCACGACCCACCAACCGCGCTCCGCGCGCGGCCACCGGAGTCGGCGCCGCGCCTGTCCTCTGTCATCTGTCTTCTGACCCCTGAACGGCGATGCTGAAGAGTCCGACGCGTCGAGCATCGCCCACGGAACCTGCACCGTATCGGCCGGTGCTGACGGACGCCGCGCGCCCGTCGACGTTCGAAGTCGAGGCGACCGACGAGCACGGCGAGCGCCGCACCGTACCGGTGGCGGGCGAGCACCCGTTGACGCTCTACGTCGACAAGCGCGAGCTCCTGACGATCATGACGCTCGGCGCCGCTCCCGAGGCGCTCGCGATCGGCTACCTGCGCAATCAGCGGCTCGTCGATCGCATCGAGGACATCGTCTCGGTGCAGGTCGACTGGGACACGAACGCGGTCGCGATCGTGACGCGCAGCGGCCTGAAGGACCTCGACGAGAAGACCGCGAAACGCACGAAGACCACCGGCTGCGGCCAGGGCACGGTGTTCGGCGACCTGATGGTCGAGATCGCCCGCCTCTCGCTGCCCGCCGGCGCGAGCCTCACTCGCGCCGCGCTCTACGATCTCCTCGGCCGCGTGCGCCTGCACGAGACGATCTACAAGCAGGCCGGCGCGGTGCACGGCTGCGCGCTCGCGACCAACGCCGGCGACAGGAGCGAGGTCCTGATGTTCGTCGAGGACGTCGGCCGTCACAACGCGGTCGACGCGATCGCCGGGCGCATGTGGCTCGATCGTCTCGACGGGGGCGACAAGGTGTTCTACACGACCGGTCGGCTCACGTCCGAGATGGTGATCAAGTGCGCGCAGATGGGGATACCGTTCCTCGTCTCGCGCTCGGGGCTCACGCAGATGGGCCACGACATCGCGAAGAAGGTCGGCATGACGATGATCGGCCGCGCGACCAACCGGCACTTCCTGCTGTTCACCGGCGCGGAGCGGTTCAGGGCGTGATGGGCGAGGCCAGCGGCAGTTGCCACTGCGGCGCCGTGCGGTTCGTCGCACGCTTCCCGTCGCGCTTCGTCGCGCACTGCCATTGCGCGAGCTGCCGCCGGGCGCACGGCGCCGCGTTCGTCACCTGGGCGGGATTCCCGTCCGGGCAGATCCGGGTGACCGAAGGGGCCGGCGCGCTGAAGACGCACGAGTCCTCGCCCGGCACGAGGCGGTCGTTCTGCGGCAGCTGCGGCACCAAGGTCTTCTTCCAGTCCGACAAGTG
>JAKLIE010000267.1 GCA_022709775.1 Pseudomonadota bacterium | reverse complement strand
CGCTGCTCGCGCTGACCGGAGCGAGCTTCATCTGGCTGCAGCGGCGCCAGGCGCTGCAGATCGACGGCATGAACCGCGAGCTCGAGACCGCCAACGAGTTCCTGGCCACGCTGTCGATGAAGATCTCGCGCTACCTGTCGCCGCAGATCTACAAGAGCATCTTCAGCGGCCAGCGCGACGTGGTCATCCAGACCGAGCGCAAGAAGCTCACGATCTTCTTCTCCGACATCAAGGACTTCACCGCGACGACCGAGCGGCTGCAGCCCGAGCAGATCACGCGGCTCCTGAACGAGTACTTCACCGAGATGTCGGCGATCGCGCTGAAGCACGGCGGCACGATCGACAAGTTCGTCGGCGACGCGATGCTGATCTTCTTCGGCGATCCGGAGAGCCGTGGCGAGGCGGAGGACGCGGCGGCGTGCCTGCGCATGGCGCTCGACATGCAGCACCGGATCGCCGAGCTCAACGTCAAGTGGCGCAACGAGGGCGTCGAGTTTCCGTTCCGCGTGCGCATGGGCGTGAACACCGGCTACTGCAACGTCGGCAACTTCGGCAGCGCCGACCGCATGGACTACACGATCATCGGCGCCGAGGCGAACCTCGCGGCGCGACTGCAGTCGATCGCGGAGGCCGGCCGCATCGTCATCAGCTACGAGACCTACGCGCTGGTGCGCGGCATGCTGGAAGCGCACCCGCTGCCGCCGATCAGGATGAAGGGGATCAGCCGGGAAGTGGTCCCCTACGTCGTCGAAGGCATGCTCGACGCGTCCGGCGCGCGGACGTCGATCGTCAGCGAGCACACGACCGGGCTCGACCTGTACCTCGACCCGACGATGATCGATGCCCGGACCTCAGAGCACGTCGAGGGCGTGCTGCGGCAGGCGCTCGAGACGCTCAGGCGCCACAAGCCGGGGAAGTAGCCTGCGTCGGGTCGCAGCGGCGGCGAGACGGGCCCGCCGCCGGGTCTCATCGGCGCAGGAGCCTCCGGCGCCCGACGAGCGCGTGGAGGCCGAGCAACGCGGCCGTCGCGCCCAGGCCCGCGGGCGACAGCGCGGGGACGGCGACGGCGACCCCGATCGCGATCAGGAGCAGCGTGCTCTCCTTCTGGATGTTGTAGTCCGACAGCGTCCTTCCGTCCTCGAGCTGCTTGCCCGCGAAGACCAGCCGTTGCCGGTCCGGCGGGATGCCTTCCTTGTCCTGGATCTTCTGCTTGACGTTCTCGATCGTGTCGCCCGACTCGACCTCGAGCGTGATCGTCCTGCCGTCGGGCGTCTTGACGAAGATCTGCATGGTGCGGGGGCCTTTCGGCGTCGGGGGACGGCGGCCCGCAGTGTCGCCGCGAGTAGGCGTTCGCGCAACCCCGATCCCGCCGCGGGCGTCGCGCCGGTCGGTCAGACGACGTTGAGCTCGACGACCGGCGCGTTGCGCGCGAAGCGGTCGAACGCGAGCGGCGAGAGGTCGAGCGTGCGGTAGCCGCCGTGCACCAGCAGCTCGGCGACGCCGCGTCCGACGGCGGGCGACTGCTGGATGCCGTGGCCGGAGAAGCCGTTCGCGAACACGAGATTCGTCCACTCCGGGTGCGCTCCGACGATGCCGTTCCGGTCGACCGTGTTGACCTCGTAGTAGCCGGCCCACGACCGCGTCTGCCGGATCGCCTCGAACGCCGGCACGCGCGCGGCGAGCGCGGGCCACAGCACGTCGTCGAACAGCGCGTGGTCGACGTCGAGAGGCAGGTCGTCGGGATCATTCGCCTCGTCGGGCGAGATGCCGCAGATGAATTGGCCGCTGCCCTCCGGGCGGAACCAGAGGCCGCTCGTGTCGACGACGAGCGGGCAGTGCGCGATCGGCGTCGCGCACGAAAACACGAACACGCAGCGGCGACGCGCACGCACGGGCAGGTCGATGCCGGCCCAGCGCGCGACGCAGGCCGCCCAGGGCCCCGCGGCGTCCACGAACGTGTCGCCTTCGATGCGCGCGCCGTCGGCCAGCGTCAACGCGGCGATGCGGTGGCCGGCGGTCTCGAAGCCGACGGCCTCCGCGGTCACGTACCGCGCGCCGAGCGCGCGTGCATGACGCCGGAACGCCTGCAGCAGGCTCCAGCCGTCGAACCAGCCTTCGCCCGACAGGCCGAGCGACGCGGCGACGACGCCTTCCGTCGAGATCCACGGGAAGCGCGCGCGCAGCGCGTCGGGTTCGAGCAGCGCGACGTCGACGCCGTGCGCGCGCTGGAGCGCGTGGTTGCGCTCGAGGATGCCGACGCCCGAGCTCGACGCAAGGAACAGGTAGCCCGGCTCGACGAGGCCGATGTCCGGACGCTCGCCGCCGACGGCGAGCGCGTCGCCGATCCCGCGCATGAACTCGATGCCGAAGCGGCCGATCTCGATGTTGATCGCCGTCGAGAACTGCTGACGGATCGAGCTCGCCGAGAGCGCGGAGGACGCGCGCGCGTAGGTCGGGTCGCGCTCGACGACGGTGACGGCGCCGCGGAAGGCGGGGTCGGCGAGCGTGAACGAGGCGATCGCGCTGCCGATCACGCCGCCGCCGACGATGACGATGTGCGGATGCATTCGTTGGCCCCGGAACTCCGGCCTTGCGGTTACGATGCGCGCAGGCGCCCCTCACCCTGCCCTCTCCCCGCGATGCGGGGAGAGGGAATCCGCGCCATCGTCACACGTCCGGCGGGCCGAATGCAGGGAGAGGGAATCCGCGCCATCGTCACGCGTCCGGTCGGCCGAATGCAGGGAGAGGGAGTCCGCGCCATCGTCACGCGTCCGACCGGCCGAGTGCAGAGAGAGGGAATCCGCGCCATCGTCACGCGTCCGAACGGCCGAATGCGGGGAGAGGGAATCCGCGCCATCGTCACGCGTCCGGCCGGCCGAATGCGGGGAGAGGGAATCCGCGCCATCGTCACGCGTCCGGCCGGCCGAATACGGGGAGAGGGAATCCGGCTTCATGCCTCGAGCCAGTGGCAGGAACGGTTCGCGGGGTCCACCCCTGCTTCTCAACTCGCGCCATCTGAGGTCGAGGCACACCGGACCCGCCCCCTCTCCCGCTTGCGGGAGAGGGCAGGGGTGAGGGTGCGTGCATCCTGTCGGACCGGGATTCCTGCGATCATAGTCGAGCCCGCCCATGCAATCCTCGATCCCGACGATCTCCGCCGATCAGGTGCACGCGGCGCTCGACTGGCCGTCGCTGGTCGACGCGCTGCGCGCGGCGTTCGCGGCGGGCGCGACGGCGCCGGTGCGCTCGAGCTACCCGGTCACGCCGGAGGGCGACAGACTGCTGCTGATGCCCGCGTGGGACGGCACGGGGCTGGGCGTCAAGATCGTCACGGTGTTCCCGGGCAACCGCGCGCACGGGCTCGCGAGCGTCGGCGCGCTCTACCTGCTGATGGACGGCACGACCGGGCATCCGGTCGCGCTGATCGACGGCGAGGCGCTGACGCTGCGCAGGACGGCCGCGTCGTCGGCGCTCGCGTCGACGTACCTGTCGCGCCCCGATGCGCGGACGCTGCTCGTGGTCGGCACGGGCGCGCTCGCGCCCTGCATGGCTGCGGCGCACTGCGCGGTCCGGCCGATCGAACGGGTGCTGGTCTGGGGCCGGCATCCGGATCGCGCTAAACGCACCGCGGGCGCGCTCGCGGCGCAGGGATTGCCGGCGACCGCGATCGCGAATCTCGATGCCGGTCTCGCGGAAGCCGACATCGTGAGCTGCGCGACCACGGCACGTGAGCCGATCGTGCGGGGTGCGCACGTGCGCGCCGGCACGCACGTGGACCTCGTCGGCGCGTTCACGCCCGAGATGCGCGAGAGCGACGACGACCTGGTCGCGCGCGCGAGCGTGTTCGTCGACACTCGCGCCGGCGCGCTCAAGGAGGCGGGCGACCTCGTGCAGGCGATTGCGTCCGGCATCTTTGCCGCGGAGCGCGTGCGCGCAGAACTCGCCG
>JAKLIE010000266.1 GCA_022709775.1 Pseudomonadota bacterium | reverse complement strand
CGAGGCCCGGCACGACGTGCACGACACGCGCATCGGTGAGGCGGAACGGCTCCTCGAGGTCGGCG
This sequence comes from Pseudomonadota bacterium, assembly GCA_022709775.1. The sequence goes on along the minus strand of JAKLIE010000266.1, from coordinate 3,909 downwards.
CGCGTCACGACCTCGATCGACGCGCCGGGGATTCTCTCGGCCGCGCGCGCGAACATGGGGACGAGGCCCAGCGCGATGTCGCCGAGCCCGCGGTTCCAGAAGAACACGATGCGCCTGCGCCGCTCCTTCGCGCCGCGCGCGAGCGCGCGCTCGTAGGGGTCGCCGGCAAGTCGGTCGCCGAGCGCCCGAAGCCGGCGCGACAGAGCGCTCACCGGACGGCCCCCCCGGGGCTTCCCGCGGGGGCTCGGGACGTCCTGCAGGCCTTCATCGGTCTGCTCCGCCCGCGCGGGGATCGGGAAGCGCGAGCACGTCGTCGATCGCGGCCTCGACGGCGTCGACGCCGATCGCGTCCATGCAGCGCGGATGCGGGCATTCCGCGGTCGAGCGCCCGCAGCGACGCACCCAGGCGATCTCGCGTCGGAACAGCACGGACTGGTCGCGGCAGGGGAACGGGTCGACCGTCACCGCGCGCCACGGCATCGCGGCGTAGAAGCTCCCCGCGCCCGTGATCGTCGCCGAGCCGGGACCGTAGAGCGTGACCGAAGGCAGGCCGGCGATGCGAGCGAGGTGGGCGATCCCGGTGTCGGGCGACACCAGCAGGGCCGCACGGTCCAGGAGCGCGCGCATCTGGGGCAGGTCGAGCGTTCCCGCGTACGAGCGGTGCTTCGCCGTCGGATCGCAGGCCCGCACGAGCGCGTCCTCGCCGCGCCCGCCCGACCACACCGGCTCGATCCCGCGCGCGGCGATCCCCGCCGCGATCGCGCGCCAGCGGTCCGGCGCCCAGTGCTTGAGCGGCGTCGACGCGCCGACGTGCAGTACGGCAAAGCGTCCGGCCGGCGGGTCGAACGGCGCCGCCGGACCGGCACGCCAGTGCGACGGCGAGTACGGCGCGGGCGGCGGACCCTCGGCGAGCGTGGCGACGATGTCGCCCCACGCGCCCGGATGATCCGGATACGGCACGAGCCGGTCGACCGGCCAGTTCTTGTTGGCGGGCCGGTCGCCGGCGAACGCGACGATCCAGCGGGCGCGCATCGCGGCCGCGTGCCAGGCGTAGCGGTTGTCGCCGGGGACGTACGCGAGGTCGAACGGCTCCTCGTCGAAAAGGGCTCGCGGGAGGTCGCGCGGATCCCACGCGAGCGCGCGCACGCCGTAGGGTCGCGTCGCGTAGAGCGCGGCCGACGCCCGCGGCACGGTCATCGCGATGTCGGCGGCCGGATGCCGCTCGGAGAGCTTCGCGACGAGCGCGGTGACCATCAGCGTGTCGCCGAGCAGCAGGTGGTGCGCGATCAGGATGCGGCGCACATCCGCGGGCGGAGCGCGCCGGGCGGCCCGGTCGGCGAGAGCGCGCGCGGCCACCTCGATGCGGCCGCCGAGGCGCGAGCGGTGCGCGCTCATCTGCGCCGCTCCCCGATCGCGCGGCGGAACGCCTCTTCCATCCGGTCGAGCATCGTCGCGAGCCCGTAGCGCGGCGCGACGTACGCGCGCGCCGCCGCGGCGAGCCGCTCCCCGAGCGCGGCGTCGGCGAGCAGGCGCGCGACCGCGGCCGCGAGAGCCGCCGCGTCGCCTGCGGGGACGACGAGCGCCGTGTCGCCGTCGCGCGCGATCTCGGGAATGGCGCCGGCGGACGTCGTCACGCAGGGCACGCCTGCGAACATCGCCTGCAGCAGCGCCTGGGGCACGCCCTCGTTGGCGGTCGACGGAAGCGCGAAGACGTCGAAGGCCGCGAACCAGGGGCCCACGTCGCGCTGCTGCCCCGCGAAGCGTACTCGCGATCCGAGGCCGAGCGTCGCGACCTGCCGGTCGAGCGCCTCGCGCTGGGGCCCGTCGCCGACGATCACGAGCAGCGCGCGCGGATCGCCGAGGCGCGCGAAGGCGTCGAGGAGGTGCCGGTGGCCCTTCCAGCTGCGCAGCGTCGCGACGATGCCGACGATGCGCGCGTCCGCCGGCAGCCCGAGCGTGCGGCGGGCGTCGTCGCGGGGGACCGTGCCGAAGCGCGATGCGTCGATGCCGGTCGGGATCGAGTCGACGCGGACCGGATCGAGGCCGTTGTCGCGCACGAGCCGGGCGCGCAGCGCTTCGCCCGTCGTCACGACGCGCGAGGTCGCCTTGCCGTAGAGCCAGCGTGTCGCCCGGTCGTTCGCGACCGGCACGGAGATGTGGCGCGTGCGGACGATCGCCGGCGGGTCGCGCACGAGGCGACACGCGAGCGCGACGAGCCAGCTGTCGGTCGAGCTGTGCGTGTTGACGACGTCGTGGCGCGCGGCGCGGAACGCCCGCGCGAGCGCGAGCACGCCCGCCGGCCGCCTCCTGCCGATCGGCAGGACCGTGCAGGGAACGCCGTAGCCGGCCGCCTCGTCGGCGATGCGGGATCCGGCCGCGGCGTACACCATGACGCGGTGCCCGCGGTCGATGAACCCGCGCGCTTCGGTGAGGATGCGTATCTCCTGCCCGCCCCAGCCCATCGAGGCCTCGGTGTGCGCGATCGACAGCGCCGGCATCGCGCGGGCGGTCAGGCGCCGCCGTGGTTGGCGAACTGGATGCGGTGCAGCCGCGCGTACGGGCCGTCGCGCGCGATCAGCTCGCCGTGCGTTCCCTGCTCGGCGATGCGGCCGCGGTCGAGCACGACGATGCGGTCGGCGTGCTCGATCGTCGAAAGCCGGTGCGCGATCACGATCGTCGTGCGCCCGCGCATCAGCGCCTCGAGCGCGGCCTGCACGTGCCGCTCGGACTCGCTGTCGAGCGCGCTCGTCGCCTCGTCGAGGATCAGGACCGGCGCGTCCTTGAGGATCGCGCGCGCGATCGCGATGCGCTGCCGCTGCCCGCCCGACAGGCGCACGCCCTGCTCGCCGACCGGCGTGTCCAGGCCCTGCGGCAGCGCGCGGATGAACTCGAGCGCGTGCGCGGCCGCCGCCGCCTGCTCGATCGCCTCCCGCCCGGCGCCGGCCATCGCGCCGTAGGCGATGTTCGCGGCGATCGTGTCGTCGAACAGCATCACGTCCTGCGACACCATCGCGATCTGGCGGCGCAGGCTCGCGAGCGTGAGCGTCGTGACGTCGTGGCCGTCGACGAAGAGCCGTCCCGACGAGGGCTCGTAGAAGCGCGGGATCAGGTTGACGAGCGAGGTCTTGCCGCTGCCCGAGGCGCCGACGAGCGCGACCGTCTCGCCGGGCGCGATCGCGAGGGACACGTCGGCGAGCGCGTCGCGGTCGGTCCCGGGGTAGCGCAGCGAGACGCGCTCGTACCTGAGCTCGCCGCGGGCGCCGTCGAGAACGACGCTGCCGTGGTCGGGCTCGTCCTCGCGGTCGAGGAGGCCGAAGATGCTCTCGGCCGCGGCGAGCCCGCGCTGGATCGAGGCGTTGATGCCCGACAGCGCCTTCAGCCGCTCGAGCAGCGTGATCAGCGCGACGACGTACGACGTGAACGTCGGCAGGTCGAGCTTGCCCGTCTGGCTCTGCTCGAGCGCGGCCCAGATGATGAGGCCGACCGCGACCGCGGCGAGCCCCTGCGTGAGCGGCGAGCTCGCCGCGCTCGCCGCCGACTGCTTCGTCATCGCGACGCGCAGCGCGTTGGCCGCGCGTCCGGCGCGCTCGCGTTCGTAGCTCTCGCCGCCGAAGATGCGCACGATCCGGTGGCCGCCGATCAGCTCCTCGAGCACGTGCGTCATGCCGCCGGTGCGCGTCTGGATGTCGCGGGCGATGCGGCGCAGACGCTTGCTGAAGTAGCGGATCGTGACTCCGACGACCGGCAGCACGACGAACGTGAGCAGAGTCAGGCGCCAGTTGAGCCACATGAGCCAGCCGAAGCTCGCGGCGATCGTGAGCGACGAGCGCACCGCGGTCGTGATCGTGCCCGACGCCGCCGAGGCGAGCTGATGCGCGTCGAACGTGACCTTGGACTGCACGACGCCGG
>JAKLIE010000265.1 GCA_022709775.1 Pseudomonadota bacterium | reverse complement strand
CCTGGCGGACGTGCCGTAGGCGTGGTGGTTGTTGTGCAGCTCCTCGCCGCCGATCAGGATGCCGATCGGGACGATGTTGGTCGACGTGTCGCCCGACGCGTAGTTCCGGTATCCCCAGTAGTGGCCGACGCCGTTGACGATGCCGGCCGCCCAGAACGGGATCCACATCATCTGCACGGCCCAGATCGCCGCGCCCACGACGCCGAACAGAACGAGGTCGATCGCCAGCATCAGGCCGACGCCCTGCCACGAGTACGGGACGTACACGTTGCGTTCGATCCAGTCGTCGGGCGTGCCGTGGCCGTAGTGCTCCATCGTCTCGGCGTTGCGCGCCTCGGCGCGGTACAGCTCGGCACCGCTCCAGACGACGGTGCTGATCCCGCGCGTCATCGGGCTGTGCGGGTCTTCCTCGGTCTCCACCTTCGCGTGGTGCTTGCGGTGGATCGCGGTCCACTCCTTGGTGACCATGCCGGTCGTGAGCCACAGCCAGAAGCGGAAGAAATGCGACACCGCCGGATGCAGGTCGAGCGCGCGGTGCGCCTGGCAGCGATGCAGGTAGATCGTCACCGCCGCGATCGTGACGTGCGTCAGCGCGAGGGTGACGACCACGTAGCCCCACCACGGGAGGGGCGCGAGGCCGTTGGACAGGAAGTCGAGCGCGGTCATTCGCTGTGCCGCCGGTCGGGCCGGAAGGCATCGTGACGGAATCGGTGATTATACCTTGCCCCCCCGAGGCGCCCCCCAGGCCGCGGTCGCGGGCCGGTCGGCAGGATCTCGTCAAGCCCTTGATTCAGGACGAATTCCCAGGGCCGGGAAGGCTGCTCCCGCCACCGATCAGCCGGATGTCCTTGATCGGTCGAGAGATTTCGATTCCGGCTTCCTCGAACGTGCGCAGGATCCGGCGGTTGACCGAGCTGCGCAGGCCGAGCTGCCCCTGCTCGGGGTCGGCGATCCAGATCCCGAGCTCGAGGTCGATGCCGAACTCGCCCAGCATGGCGACGAACGCCTGCGGCGCGAGCGTCGCGTCCCGAAGCGCGCGCGGCTCGGCGCGTGCGGCGTCCTCGAGGAGCGCGATCGCACGCTCGACGTCGGTCCCGTAGGGGATCCGCACCGGGATCGCGACGCGGACCCGTCGCACGGAGCTCGAGTGGTTGAGGACCGTCGTCGTCACCAGCGTCTCGTTGGGGACGATCGCCGAGACGCCGTCGAGCCCGCGGACGACGACGTACCTCGACGTCACCGACGTGACGATGCCGTTGCGGTTGTCGACGGTGACGAGGTCGCCCAGCTCGATCGACTTGTCGAGCAGGATCGTGAATCCGGCGATGTAGTTCGCGGCCAGCTTCTGGAGACCCAGGCCGATGCCCACGCCCAGCGCGCCGCCGAACACCGAGAGGAGCGTCAGGTCGATGCCCAGCGCGGGCAGCGACACGAGGACGCCGACGACGACGAGCAGCGCCCGGAGGAACCGGGAGACCACGACCCTGACGTTCGGGTCGAAGCCGGTCGACATGAGCCGCCGCTCGAGGAAGCCCGAGAGCCACAACGTCGCGGCGATCGTCGCGAACACGACGACGACGCCCCGTCCGATCGTCGCGAGCGAGACGCTGCCGCGCCCCAGCGGCACCGAGATCGCGTCGAGGTAACCGACGATCTCGGCGCCCACGCCGATGTAGTGGAGCACGAGGATGCCCCAGATCGAGAACGAGACCACCTTCGCCGATCCGGCGAGCCAGGACGCGTCCGGGAAGAGTCGCCGCAGCGTGTAGACGAGGATCCGGATGACGGCCAGCGCGACCGCGAGCGGAATCGCGACGTCGAAGAGCATCGTCGAGCCGGACCGCACGTACGCCGACCGCGCGATCAGCAGCAGTACGAGCGCCGCGAACGGGAACACGACGTGCGCGACCTGGCGGGCGGTCCGGTTCGGGGTGTCGCCGCCGGCGCGGGCAACGCGCCGGTCGACGAGCCAGGCGACCGCGAAGCACGCGAGGACGACCGCGAGCTCGACCACGCCCCGCGTCTCGGACAGGTACTTCTCGACGTACGCGAAATCCTGGGCGGCGGGGATGGAGGGGAACATGAAGCGGACTATCGCCTGCGCTCCAGGATCGCCGCGTAGAACGCGTCGCATCCGTGCTTCGCGGTCGACAGCACCATCGCGTGGCCCGTATCGAGCGCGATGCCCGCGCGCGCGAGCTCCGCGCGCGCGTCCCCGAGCCCGAAGTCCGGGTGCGCGGCGAGGAATGCCTCGACGATGCGCTCGTTCTCCTCGGGCAGCACGCTGCAGGTCGCGTAGACGACGCGGCCGCCCGGCTTCACGAGCGTGGCGGCGGATGCGAGGATCGCCGTCTGCTTCGCCGCGAGCTCGGCGACGTCGACCGGCCGGTTGCGCCACTTGAGGTCCGGATTGCGGCGCAGCGTGCCGGTGCCGGTGCAGGGCGCGTCGACCAGCACCCGGTCGACCTTGCCCGCCAGGCGCTTGATCTTCGCGTCGCGCTCGTGCGCGATCAGCTGCGGGTGCACGTTCGACAGCCCGGAGCGCGCGAGGCGGGGCTTCAGGTTCTGCAGGCGCTTCTCGACGGTGTCGAACGCGTAGAGGCGGCCCTGCGAGCGCATGAGCACGCCGAGCGCGAGCGTCTTGCCGCCCGCGCCCGCGCAGAAGTCGACGACCATCTCGCCGCGGCGCGGCGCGACGAGGAACGCGACGAGCTGGCTGCCCTCGTCCTGCACCTCGATGCTCCCGTCGACGAACCACGGGTGCTGCGCGAGCGACGGGCGTCCGTTCACGCGCAGGCCCCAGGGCGAATACGGCGTGGGCTCGACGGCGTATCCGTCGCCGCGAAGCTGGGCGAGGGCGTCGACGCGCGTCGCCTTGAGCGCATTGACGCGGAGGTCGAGCGGTGCCGGCTCGCGCGCGCTGCGTGCGAATGCGTCGCGGCCGTCGGCGCCCAGGGTTTCGCCCAGGCGATCCCACAGCCAGTCGGGAAGGTCGGCGGCGACGGCGTCGGGCAGGGGCGTCGCGATGCGGCCCTTGAACGCGGCGAGCCACTCGCGCTCGTCGACACCGAGCGCCGCGTCGATCTCGCGCACCGACTTGCCCATTTCGCGCACGAGCGTCGCGAGCGCGAGCAGGCGCGGGTCCTGCGTCGCCGCCAGCGCCTCGATCGAGCGCTTGCGGCGCAGGAACGCGAACACGCCCTCGGCGACGAACGCGCGGTCCTGCCGACCCATCTGCTTGCGCGCGCGGAAGAAGTGGTGCAGCCGCACGTCGGCGGGCGCGTCGAGCGGCGCGACCGTGCGGATCGCGTCGGCCAGCGCGGCGACGCGCCCGGGGGGCATGCCCGCGCCCGCGCGGCCCGGGCTACTCAACGCGCACCTCGTCGTCGACACGGATCGAGGCGAGCACGACCTCGATCGTGCCGCGCAGCGTGTTGGAGACGCGCATCCGGATCGGCAGGTAGCGCAATCCCGGCGCGAGCCAGACGATCGACTCGGTGCGCCCGTCCTCGCTCGTGCGGTGCCAGCGCTCGGCCTCGACCTCGCCGTAGGGCCAGATCACGGTCTCCGTGCCTTCGCGCTTCACGGTCAGGCGCATGACGCGGCGCGTGGTCGCGAGGTGGAACACCTGCTCGTCCGTCGTCGGCGGCGAGAAGTAGAACTGCCACATCAGCGACAGCGGGTCGAAGGTCGGCAGCTCGAGCGCGGCGATCCTGTCCCCGGACAGCGTCGCGATGCCCGACTCCCAGTCGAACGTCGCGGTCTCGTGCTTGTCGCGGCTGCCGCGCTCGACGGTGAGCTCCCACGGCTGCAGGCCGGCCGGCGTGATGAGCCCGCGGCTCTCGACCCGTCCCTCGCCGCGCAGGACCAGCGCGGCGAGGCCGCGTGCCTCGCCGACCGTCGCGATCCGGTAGCGGTTCGCGGCGTGCTCGAAACGGTAGGTGGCGTTGCCGATGTGCAGCGGCCCGTAGAAGACG
>JAKLIE010000264.1 GCA_022709775.1 Pseudomonadota bacterium | reverse complement strand
CGCGACCACGAGCGGGCGCTGAAGTACGCGCGGGAAGCCGGCGACGAAGCGCACGAGGCGCAGGCGCTCTCCGGCATCGCCGACGTGCTCTACGCGCAGGGCCGCATGGCGTCCGCGCACCAGGCTTTCGTGCGCTGCGTGGCGCTCTGCGACCGCCGCGGCGACCTCCGCTTCTCGCTGATGAATCGGTGCATGATCGGCATCACCGGCTCGTACCTGTGCAGGCTGGACGAAAGCCTCGCGGCGATCGAGGAAGCGCGCGTAGCGGCGCGCGGCATCGGGCACCGTGTCGCCGAGGTGATGGCGGACGAGTGCGGCGCGATGGTCCTCGTCGGCGCAGGACGCTTCGGAGATGCCCGCGAGCCGGCCGAGCGCAGCCTCGCGCTGGCACGGCGCATCGCGTCGCGGCGCTTCGCCGCGATCGACGTCACGCTGCTCGGCTACATCGCGATCGCGTCCGGCGACCGCGCCGGCGCGCGCAGCATTCTCGACGAAGCGTGGGCGATGTGCGAGGAGATCGGACTGCGTTTCGGCGGAGCGATCGTCATGGGCGCGAAGGCGCTGGCAGCCGACGGCGAGCGGGAGCGGCGCGACTCGCTTGCGCGCGGCGAGGCGCTGCTCGACGCGGGGACGCTCGCGCACAACCACATGTGGTTCCGGCGCGACGCGATCGACGCGTCGCTTGCCGCCGGCGATGCCGACGAGGCGCTGCGTCATGCCGCGGCGCTCGAGCGCTACATGGAAGGCGAGCCGGCGCCCTGGTCCGACTTCCACGTGGCGCGCGCTCGCGCGCTCGCAGCCGCGCTCCGCGGCGAGGGAATCGGTACGGCGCTGCACGCGCTGCGCGAGCGGGCGCTCGAGCTCGAGCTTCGTGGCGCGTTGCCTGCTCTCGACGAGGCGCTCGCATCCTCGTCGCGTTGACGGGGAACATTCCGGGACACCAGGAGCGTGCCGGTATAATTCCGGGAAGCCCTCAGGGGCAATTCATGGAGTGACGCGATGCACGTCGGTACCCTGGAGCAGTTCATCGAGCGCGTGCGCGCGCGCGACCCGCAGCAGCCGGAGTTCCACCAGGCCGTCCGCGAGGTCATGGAGAGCGTGTGGCCGTTCGTGGAGGAGCATCCCGAGTACGCCGACGACGGGCTCCTGGACCGGCTCGTCGAGCCCGAACGCGTGATCCAGTTCCGCGTCTCGTGGGTCGACGACGCCGGCGGCGTTCACGTCAACCGCGCGTGGCGGGTGCAGCACTCGAGCGCGATCGGCCCGTACAAGGGGGGCATGCGATTCCATCCGTCGGTCAACCTGTCGATCCTCAAGTTCCTCGGCTTCGAGCAAACGTTTAAGAACGCGCTCACGACGCTGCCGATGGGCGGCGGCAAGGGTGGCTCGGACTTCGATCCCAAGGGCCGCAGCGACAACGAGGTGATGCGCTTCTGCCAGGCGCTGATGCTCGAGCTCCATCGCCACCTCGGTCCGGATACCGACGTGCCGGCGGGCGACATCGGTGTGGGGGCGCGCGAGGTCGGCTACATGGCCGGCATGCACAAGAAGCTCACGAACGACGCGGCGTGCGTGTTCACGGGCAAGGGACTTTCGTTCGGCGGCAGCCTGATCCGGCCCGAGGCGACGGGCTACGGGCTCGTCTACTTCGTCGAGGAGATGCTGCATCGCCGCCACATGTCGTTCGAGGGCATGCGCGTCGGGGTCTCGGGGGCGGGGAACGTCGCGCAGTTCGCGATCGAGAAGGCGATGTCGCTGGGCGCGAAGGTCGTCACCGTCTCCGATTCGGGCGGGACCGCGCACGACCCCGAGGGCTTCACCGGCGAGAAGCTGGCGACGCTGATCGAGATGCGCGGCCACGGCGAGGGACGCGTCGCCGACTACGCACGCCGGCTCGGGCTCGCGTACGAGGAGGGTGTGCGGCCGTGGCACCTGCCCGTCGACATCGTGCTGCCGTGCGCGACGCAGAACGAGCTCGACGGCGAGGACGCGAAGCGGCTCGTCGCGAACAGGGTCATGTGCGTCGCCGAGGGCGCCAACATGCCTTGCACTCCCGAGGCGGTCGAGATCTTCCGGCACGCGAAGGTGCTCTTCGCGCCCGGCAAGGCGAGCAACGCGGGCGGCGTCGCGACGTCGGGACTCGAGATGACGCAGAACGCGCAGCGGCTCGCGTGGACACGGCCGGAGGTCGACAAGCACCTGAAGTCGATCATGGTCGCGATCCATCGCTCGTGCGTGCGGCACGGCGAGCGCGCCGGTCACGTCGACTACGTGGACGGCGCGAACGTCGCGGGCTTCGTCAAGGTCGCCGACGCGATGGTCGCGCAGGGCGTGATCTGATCGTATGGGTTCGGATCGGTAGTGGATCGCTTGTCGACGTAGCGCCGGCAATCGCCCAGCTTCGAACGATCACGGCTCTCACCCCGATTTCTGGTCCCGCCGGTCGGGGATGCGCGGATCGCGCGCGACGAGCATCAGCACGCCCATCACGATCAGCAGGATCGGAACGAGCAGGCTCCAGCGCCATCGGTACTGGTCGTGGAGCCACCACGAGATCCCGAGCGAGATCAGCGTGGGGCCGAGCACGATCGAGCTCTTCGTGATCCCGTCCATCGCGAGGATCAGCACGCCGCCCGCGATGAGCCCGATCGACGTGATCGCGTCGAAGTCGGGGAACCAGCCGAAGTACCAGACGAGTCCGAGAACGCCGAGGACGATCAGCGTGACGGGCAGGGCGGCGTTGCGCATGGGCGATCTCCGAGGGTGGCGGGGCGGACGTCTGGCGGAAGGGACGACGGCAGCAGCAAGTCGGGGCGAGGGTGCGGGGTCGGACCCTGCCTTTCGGCGGGAATCAAGGTCTCGCCCCCGATTTCGTCGCTGCTCGTCGAAGGGGAAGCAGGGTCTGACCCTATTTTTCGCATCGCCGAGGAAGTAGGGTCAGACCCTACTTTTCGGCGGTGCGCCACATCGCGTGGAAGTGATGAACGGGCCCGTGGCCGCGCCCGACGTCGAGACGGTCGGCTGCCGCCAGCGCGCCGGCGAGGTAGTCCTTCGCTCGGCGGATGGCCGTCGGGGCATCGGGCGATTGCGGCAGCAGCGCAGCGATCGCGGCCGACAGCGTACAGCCGGTGCCGTGCGTGTTCTTCGTGTCGACGCGCGGCAGCGCGAGCTCGATCATCCGGTCGCCGTCGGTGACGAGGTCGATCGCGTCGCCGTGCGAGAGGTGCCCGCCCTTCAGTACGACCCAGCGGGCGCCCGCATGCGTCATGCGCTCGCGCAGGCGCTCGGCGGCGCGGCGCATCTCCTTCGGGTTCTCGGGCGCGCGCTCGCCCAGCAGCACGCCCGCCTCGGGCAGGTTGGGCGTGAGCACCGTCGCGCAGGGAAGCAGTGCGTCGAGCAGCGCGCCGATCGCCGCCTTCTCGAGCAGCGCATCGCCGCTCTTCGCGATCATCACCGGGTCGAGCACGACGTGCGCAGGCTGCCAGTGCGTCAGCCTGTCGGCGACCTCGCGGATCACCGGTGCCTGGCCCACCATGCCGATCTTCGCCGCGTCGATCCGGACGTCGGCGAACAGCGTGTCGATCTGCTCGCGCACGAACGACGGCGGCACCGCGAAGATGCCGGTGACGGAGCGCGTGTTCTGCGCCGTGAGCGCGGCGATCACCGCGCACGCGTAGGCGCGAAGCGCACTGATCGCCTTGACGTCGGCGAGCACGCCTGCGCCGCCGGACGGATCGACGCCCGCGATCGTGAGCACGTTGGGGATCTTCGCTTCCGCGGCCATTCGAGCCTCCCTGCGACCAAGCGCGGAGTCTAGCAATCGGCGCCGGGCCGCCCCCCGGTCCGCGACGCCTGGCCGGGGCGCGCGGGTGTAGAATCCGGCCCGCGCGGGTGTAGCTCAATGGTAGAGCAGAGGCTTCCCAAGCCTACGACGAGGGTTCGATTCCCTTCACCCGCTCCACCGCATCATTCTGCGGA